>NZ_JBHTTQ010000073.1:0-39175 GCF_042794475.1 Streptomyces sp. NPDC056527 | reverse complement strand
GGCTCGGGGGGATCGAGCCTCGCCGTCCGGCGTTTCTCCCGGCGGTCGTTCAGCGGCCGGTCAGCAGCCGCCCACGCGCCCGTGCAGCAGCCGCGACAGCGCGCTGTGCACGTCGTCGATCGAGCGCTCCCGCTGGAAGGCCTGCCAGTCGAGGGCGGCCACCAGCACCATGCCGACCAGTGCGGCCGCCGAGAGCGGAATGTCGATCTCCTCGCTGAGCTCGCCGCTCTCGACGCCTTCGCGCAGCACCCCCTCCACCACGGCGACCGCCTGCTGACGGACGACCAGGAGGGTCGAGTTCCAGGCCCGGTTGGTGCGCCACAGCTCGGCCACGTACAGCTGGGTGAAGGCCGGATAGCGGTCGATGAAGACCAGACCCGCCCGGATCATCGCGTCCAGCGCGTCGACCCGGCTCCCGCCCCGCTCCGCCGTCTCCTCGGCCGCCGTCCTCAGGGACGCGGTGAGCAGGGCGACTCCGTGCCGCAGCAGCTCCTCGAAGAGCTCGGTCTTGCTCTTGAAGTTGTAGTAGACCGTGCCCTTGGCGACACCCGCGCGCTCGGCGATCTCGTCCACCGTCGTCGCCGAGAAGCCCTGCTCGGCGATGAGCGTGACGGCGGCCTCGTAGAGCTTCGCGCGCGTGGCCTGGCGTCTGGTGCTGCTGCTGTCCATGGGCTCGATTCTCACAGGTCTCGCGGGTGTCACAGGGGCAGGTGTCACAAGGACAGATCGGGGTGGAGCCGGTCCAGTGTCCACACCTGCTTGCGCCGGGCCGAGACCGCGGTGAGCGCCAGCGCGCCCACCGTGAACGCCGCCAGGACCGCGACCGCCTGCCAGACCGGCCCGATCCCGCCGCCCGTGATCAACCGGCGCAGCGACTCGACGACGTAACTCATCGGCAGGAAAGGATGGATCGCGTTGAAGAAGCCGGGGCTCGTCTGAACGGGGTACGTGCCGCCCGCCGAGGTCAGCTGGAGCATCAGCACGGCGAGCACCAGGATCCGGCCCGCCGCGCCGAAGCGGGCGTTGAGCCACTGGATGATCGCGGCGAAGCAGCAGGTCACCAGGGCGAGGAAGCCGACGGTCCCGGCCGCCCTCGCCATCTGGAGGCCGAGGCCCCAGTGCAGCACGGACATCAGCGCGGCGACCTGGAGCAGCCCGATGGCCGCGACCGGCAGCCAGCCGGCCAGGGCGATCCGCCAGGCGGAGGCGCCGGCGGCGAGGGCGCGCCGGTTGAGCGGCTGGATCAGCATGTACGCCACCATCGCGCCGACCCAGAGGGAGAGCGGGATGAAGTACGGGGCGAAGCCGGTGCCGTAGTTGGGCGCCTTGTGGAGCGACTGGGAGGCGAGCCCGACGGGGTCGGCCATGACCTCCGTACGCCGGTCGCGCTGCTGCTTGTCGTAGTCGGGGATCTTGGCCACGCCGTCGTTCAGCCCGGTGGCCAGCTCGCCCGAGCCGTCGGCCAGCTTGAACAGACCGCCGTCGAGGTCCCCGGCGCCCTTCTTGAGCTTGCCGACACCCGTGTCGAGGTTGGCGGAACCGGTCTTGGCGCTCGTGAGGCCGGTGTGCAGCTCGTCGGCGCCCTTGGCGACCTTCAGGGCGCCGTCGTTCAGCTTGTTGATCTTCTTGACGGCGCCTTCGAGGTCCTCGTCGAGGTGCGGCGCGGCCTTGGCCAGGTCCTCCGCCTGCTTCTGCAGGGTGGCGAGCCGGCCGTCGAGCTTCTTCAGGTCGCCGTCGCTGTCCTTGGTCAGCTCGTGCAGATCGTCGGCGATCTTCGCCACGTCGTCGGCCGAGACCTTGGCCTCCTTGAGGACCGGGCAGGCCTTGGGGTCGGGCAGCGGGTTGTCCACGCACTCCCTCTTGTGGAGGGCGTCCAGCTTGTCGTCGGCCAGGTGGGCGGCGGTGCGGGCCATCGGGGCGCGGCGGACCACGTCCTCGAGGTCGTGACGCACGGCCGCGGTCGAGTGGGCGACCAGCCGGGCGGTGTCGCCGATCGTCTTGCCGTTGTTCTTCAGATACGGGCGGACCTGTGCGGCCTTCCCGTTGACCTTGTCGGCGAGCGCCTGGGTGCCGTTCGCGACCTGCCGCGAGCCGGTCTCCAGATCGCCCGCGCCCTTGTCGAGCTTCTTCAGGCCGGTGGCGAGGTCGCCGCTGCCCTTCTTGGCGTCCTTCAGGCCGTCGGCCAGGCTCTTCGAGCCCTTCTTCGCCTTGTCCACGCCCTCCTTGAGCTGACCGGCGCCCTTGGCGGCCTCGGCGGTCGCGTCGTGGATGTCGGAGAAGGAGATGAAGATCTTGTCCAGGAAGGTGCGCGAGGACTTGGTGGAGGCGGCGGTGCGGACCTCGGAGAAGACGGTCCGGGAGATCTGCCCGACGATGTAGTTGTTGGCGTCGTTCGTACGGACCCGGAGCGCACCCGTCTCGGGGGCGTCGCCCGAACTGGAGGCGATCCGCGTGCTGAGGTCGCCCGGCATGGTCAGCGAGAGGTAGTACGTCCCGTCCTCCACGCCCTTGCGGGCCTCGGCGTCGCTCACCTCGTGCCACTGGAAGACCTTGCTGTCCAGCAGGCCCTTCGCGATGTCGTCGCCGGCGTTGATCTTCTTGCCGTCGGCGGTGGCGCCCTTGTCCTCGTTGACCAGGGCGACGGGTATCCGGTCGAGCCTGCTGTACGGGTCCCAGAAGGACCACAGGTACAGCGCGCCGTACAGCAACGGCAGCAGCAGGATCGCGACGAGCGCGGCCCGCGGCAGCTTCCCCCTGCCGAACCGCTTCAGCTCAAGCGCGGCCAGTTTCGGCGAGCGCATCGGCTGCCCCCTCCTCGATGGTGTCGTCCTCGGTGGTCGTGTCGTCCTCGGTCGCGCGCGGCGCCGTGGTGATCTTCAGGGCGTCCTCGGGCGCCTCGCTGCAGACGGCGAGCACGGTCGTGCCGGCGTCGGCGATGGAGCGCAACAGGGCCCATGCCTCGGCCCGGTCGGCGTCGGAGAGCTTCAGATCGGTGTCGTCGAGCGCGAGCAGCCGGGGCCGGCCGATCAGCGCCAGGGCGATCGACAGGCGCAGCGCCTCCAGCCGCTCCAGATCCCGTACGGAGGTCCGCTCGCCCTTCGGCAGCGCGTCCAGGTCGAGCCCCGACGCCTCCAGGGCCGCCTCGATCCGCTCCCTGACGGCGGCCGCGCGCTCGGCCGGCGGTCGGAGCAGGGCCCGTACCGCGCCGTCGTAGCGGCGCTGGAGCAGGGCGCGCTCGCGCAGGTGCTCGGCGACGGTGAACGCCGGGTCGAGGTCGCTCACCCCCGGCACCGGGCCGAGCGCGCTGATCCGGCGGACGGCCGCCATCTTGCGGGGCAGTCGGAGCCCGGCGACCTCGGCGTGGCCCTCCTGGGGCTTCATCCGCCCGGTCAGTGCCAGCAGCAGACAGGTGCGGCCCGAGCCGGACGGCCCCTCGATCGCGACGAGCGAGCCGGGCTCGGCCCGGAAGCCCACCCCGCGGAACACCCAGCCGCGCGGCCCTTTCAGCCCGAATCCGTCCGCGACGACGGCGGCGCCGTGCGGCTCCTCCGGCTTCGCTTCCACCGGTCCACCCCCACATTCCCCAGTTTTTGAACTGACCAGTCAGTTCAAAAACTACCCCTGAGTCGGCGATCCAGGCAAAACCGCAGGTCAGAGCGATTGTCAGTGGTGCCCTTCACGATGGACACATACGGACACAGAGCCGTCACACGACGACAGGAGGCTCGTCATGACCAGCTCCTCCGCAGCAGCCGCACCGCGGCGCCGCGCCGCCGGCCGCCCTGCCCCCGCACTGTCCGGACCGCCGTCCGACGTCCACCCCGTGCTGCGCCGTGCCACCGCGCCGCCCGCCGCACTCGACCTGCTCGCCCAGGCCCGCGCCGGCCTGGAGGAGGCCGTCGGACACGACGTGCCCAACGAGCGGTACGCCACCGCACACCTCGCCGCGCTGCGCACCGCCGCGGCCGTGCTCGCCGCCCGTGGCCGCCCCGAGTCCAACCCGCGCAAGCGCGCGCGGATCAGGAGCGCCTGGGAAGTGCTCCCCGAGATAGCGCCCGAGCTGACCGAGTGGAGCGCCCTGTTCGCCTCGGGAGCGCCCCGCCGGGCCCGGGCGGAGGCGGGGATACCCGGCGCGGCGACCCGCCGGGACGCGGACGACCTGATCCGGGACGCGGCCATGTTCCTGCGCCTGGTCGAGCGGCTCCTCGTCCTCCAGCCCGTGCTGCCCCGTCAGACCGGCGCGGAGGAGGCCGCGGGGTAGCCGCATGTGAGCGGGGGAGCACGCCCGAGGCCATAGGGTGGGAGGCGTTCGTACACCGTCACCGAGGAGTCAACAGCCGTGTCGGACCCTTCCCCTGTCTTCGGTCGAGAGGCGTCGTCGCGCCCGTCGCGCGCCTCCCTTCGTACGGCCGTCGTCTGGGACGTCCTCAAGGACGCCCTCGACCGCCGGGTCAAGGCCACCGGGCAGGACGGCCTCGACGTCCTCGACACGGGCGGCGGCTCGGGGAACTTCGCGGTGCCGGTGGCCCGCCTCGGTCACCGGGTCACCGTCGTCGACCCCAGCCCGAACGCGCTGTTCGCGCTGGAGCGCCGGGCCGCCGAGGCCGGCGTCGCCGACCGGGTGACCGGGGTGCAGGGCGACATCCGCGGCCTGTTCGACGTGGTCGGGCGGGAGGCGTACGACGTGGTCCTCTGCCACGGAGTCCTGGAGTACGTGGACGACCCGGCCGAGGGCGTACGGAACGCGGTGGCGGCGCTCCGGGCCGGAGGCGCCCTCAGCCTGCTCGCCGCGGGCGTCGGGGGCGCGGTCCTGGCCCGCGCGCTCGCCGGGCACTTCACCGAGGCGCGCAACGCCCTGAGCGACCCGTCCGGGCGCTGGGGCGACGGCGACCCGGTGCCCCGCCGCTTCACCGCCGACCAGCTCGGCGAGCTGGCCGGCGAGGCCGGACTGGACGTCGGCGCGGTGCACGGCGTGCGTGTCTTCGCCGACCTCGTCCCCGGCGCCCTGGTCGACACCGAGCCCGGCGCGGCGGAGGCTCTGCT
The DNA here is from genome assembly GCF_042794475.1 of Streptomyces sp. NPDC056527. Lineage (NCBI taxonomy): Bacteria > Bacillati > Actinomycetota > Actinomycetes > Kitasatosporales > Streptomycetaceae > Streptomyces > Streptomyces sp. NPDC056527. The sequence goes on along the minus strand of NZ_JBHTTQ010000073.1, from coordinate 34,132 downwards.
CAAGCTGGAGGCCGCCGCGGCGGAGCTGCCGTCCTTCCATGCCATCGCCACCCAGTTGCACGTCCTGGGCGAGAAGCGCGCCTGACACTCGCCCGGAGGCACGCCCCGGGGCCCGGCCCCGGGCGGGCCGCACCGGGCTGATCAGCGACGCAGCCGCACATGGAGTACGCCACAGGCCCCCCGAACGGGGAGCTCGCCCCGTATGATCGGGGGACACCATCCGGCATGACAGGCCAGGCGCTGGGGAATCAACGCCTCAGCAACCGAACCGCATGGCGGCCCGGTTTGGCGATTTGGCGTTGAGGGCGGGTTTCACGGGGGCGATTCCCTGCCTATCCTGAAAGGGCCGCATCCCGGTCGCCCCCGCGACCGACGACTAGGAGGACTCCGTGCCGCTCTCGGAGCACGAGCAGCGAATGCTCGAGCAGATGGAGCGAGCGCTGTACGCCGAAGATCCCAAGTTCGCGACAGCGCTCGAGGGAAGCGGACTGCGTACGTACACCCGGCGACGGGTTTACCAGGCAGTCGCCGGCTTCCTGGTGGGTATCGCGCTCCTCATGGCTGGAATGGTCGCTCAGCAGTGGTGGATCAGCGTGGTGGGGTTCCTCGTCATGCTGGGCTGCGCGGTGATGGCCGTTACAGGCTGGCGCAAGGCGCCCAAGCCGGGTGAGCAGCAGGCGACGGGTGGATCGGCGGCCGGTGGCCGTCAGGCCCGGCAGCGCCGCTCGATGATGCATCGGATCGAGGAACGGTGGCAGCGCCGCCGGGACGAACAGCAGGGCGGCGGCCACTGACGGCGCCCTGAGGGCGAAGCCCTCCCCACGACACCAAGCCCCGCGGGGCCGCGCTGGAGCGCGGCTCGGCGGGGCTTCGTCGTGGGCGCCGGTCGCCGGGGTGAACGGCGCCCACGCCTCCCCTGTTGGAGGCATTCGTTCCGCTGGGGCACAACGGAACGGTGCCCTTGCCGGGTCCGGGCTCCCGGTCCGTGCGGTGCCCGCGGGTACGGCGCCGTCGTGGGTTGTACCCACCCTCCCCCAGACTCCGTCCGGGAGCCCAGCCCTGCGGAACGCCTGCCCACAACCCCGGAGGGCGGGGCTCCGCCCACCGTGGAGCGGAGCCCTACCGGGGGGTCAGGTGCGTTCGGTGCGGCGGAGGGCGGCCGTCAGGCGGGTCGTCAGGGCCTCGCGGCGGGCCGACCAGGCTCCCGTCGCCCTCGACCAGCGCGACGACGCCGCCCACACCACCCGGACGGCCGAGCGCGGTGCCAGCAGTGCGCGCAGGCGCGTCTTGCGGGGCGAGACCGCGGCGAAGCCCGACCTGACCAGGGCGACCTCCTCCACGAGACCCGTCGCCGGACGCGGCTGCGGGGCGTACAGGACCTGTTCGACCGCGCGAGCCACCCGGTGCACCGCGTTCGCCGGCTCACCCTCCAGCGCGCCCAGACGGACGATCCGGGCCGCCGTCTTCCGTGGCGTCTGCGAATCGTCCGGCGCGACCCCGTGGTCCCAGGCCGTGTCGCGGATCTCCCGCCACGCCGCCAGCGTCCGCGCCACCGCGTCCTCCGGCGTGCGGCCCGAGGAGCCGAGCCGCCGCGTCCGTACCCGGGTACGCCACAGCCACGGCGACAGCGGCAACAGAAGCACCACCGCGACGCCCAGACAGATCAGCGCCACCTTCAGCGGATCCACCCCGCCGCCGTCGGACGACGCTCCGCCCGCCGCCGCGTCGGAGCCGCACTCGCCGAGGCGACGCATCTCCGGCGGGCAGCTCTCCGAGGTGCTCGGAGCCGCGGACGGCACCGCCGAGGCGCTGGTCTCCGGCTGCGCCGTCTGCGTCGGCGTCCCCGACGGGGACTGCTGCCGTGTGTAGTCGGGCGTCGTACCCCGCGTCGGCGTCGGCTCGAACCGGATCCAGCCCGCGCCCTCGAAGTACAGCTCAGGCCAGGCGTGGGCGTCCCGGATGCCGACCGACATCGTGCCGTCGGACTGCGCGGTGCCGGGCATGAAGCCGACCGCGACCCGGGCCGGGATGCCCAGGGAGCGCGCCATCGCCGCCATCGAGAACGAGAAGTGGACGCAGAAGCCCTCCCGCTGCCGGAGGAAGCGGGAGATCGCCTCGACACCCGTGCCCGACTCGACCTCGACGTCGTAGCGGAAGCCGCCGTCCGTCGCGAACCAGTCCTGGAGCTTCACGGCCCGCTCGTAGTCGTTCCGCGCGCCCCGGGTGACCTGGAGCGCCGTCGACTTCACGTCGAGGGGCAGCGAGGACGGCACCCGGGTGTACTCGGTCAGGAGCTTGGGCGGCGCCGGAGGGGCCGCCGCCAGCTGCGCCGCCGTCGGTCGCACGTCCAGGCTCGTCACCGTGTAGCGGGCGCCCCGCGTGTTCTGCTCGTCGTCGCCGACGATCATCCGCCCGGCCGGCTCGTACCGCCAGCGGCCGTCGATCTCGACCTTGGCCGCCGGGTACGGCATCGGCAGCCACTTCTGCTCGTAGGACGAGGAGGCCACGAAGTTGCCCGTCACCTCGGTCGTACGGACCTGCGCGCCGAGCCCGTCGGGGCGCGGCAGCCGCTCGGGAACGTCGCCGATCGGGCGGACCGAGGACTTCCAGGAGGTGCCGTCGAACTGGTCGAGCGCCACCAGACGCAGGTACATCCCGCTGGTGTCGGTCGCGTTGGTCCGGTACCGCAGCACCTCGCGGTCCTCGGGCTGCCGCAGATTGTCCTGGAGCGAGACCAGCGGGTTCACGGCCGAGATCGTGCCGCCCTTGCCGCCCTCGCCCGCCCCGTCGCCAGGGCCGCCGAAGAGACCGCCGGAGAGCGCGGGCAGCGCCGCCGGCACGACCAGCGCGATGCCCATGGCCACCACACCGATCCGCCGGCCGGTCCGCACCGGGGCGAGCGCCTGCCCGCTCCCGGCCGCGCCGGTGCTCCCGGGACGCGGCGCGCCGCCGAAGACCCGCCCCCACTGCGAGAGCCGGTCACGGCTCTCCGAGAGGAGCAGCAGGAGATAGCCGGTGGCGGCCAGCACGAACCAGAGCCAGCTCGCGCCGCCGTCGGAGAGACCCGCGGCCACCGAGTACAGCGCGAGGAGGGGCAGACCCGCCGGAGCCGCGCTGCGGAAGGTCACCGCGATCGTGTCCACCAGGAGGCCGATCACGAGCACGCCGCCGACCACCATCAGCCGGATGCCCTCGGTGTCGGGGGCCGGGATCGCGTACGTGCCGACGTCGTCGGCGCCCGCGCGGAACAGCGCGGCGAACTCCCCGAGGGCCCCCGGCCCGGGCAGGAAGCCGAGCAGCGCCTGCTCCCGGGTGAAGACGAGGGTCAGCGCCAGCAGACTCGTCAGGGCCTGCGCCGCGATCGTCAGCGGCCGGGCCAGCGGTACCCGCCGGGTCAGCGCGCCGACCCCGCTCTGCATCGCCAGCAGGATCGCGGCCGTGAAGATCCAGGTCGCCGGCTTCACCAGTGGAAGCAGCGCGCCCGACGCCATCAGGGTGGCGGCGAAGGCGCCCAGTGTCAGCCGCCCGCGGCCGCTCATGACCAACCTCCGTACGTGTCACCCGCGGCGGTCTGCGCACGCGCTCCGCCGGCCTGCTCCCACAGCTCGGCGAGCCGTGCGCCCGGGCGTACGGCCAGCGCCGTCCAGCCGGCCTCCCGCAACTGCCGCAGCCGCTCGTCGACCGCACCGACCACCGCGCCGCCGGTCAGCCATGTGCCGCTGTCCAGGACGAAGGCCACGGCCGCACCGCTGCGCTGCCGCATCCGGGCCGCCACCGCCGCCTGCTCCTCGTCGATGTCGCCGACGAACGCGATCAGAAGTCCCTCGTTCCCGCCGCGCAGGACGTCGTACGCGCGCGAGAGTCCGGCTCCGTCGGAGTGGTCGACGACGGCGAGGGTGTCCATCATCAGCCCGGCCGCCTCGGCCGTGTCCTGCGTCGCGCCGGCGAAGCCCTCGGCGCCCTCGCCGGGCACCGCGGTGCCCGTGTCGGTGAGGAGCCGTACCGAATAGCCCCGCTCCAGCATGTGCACCAGGGCCGAGGCCGCGCCCGAGACCGCCCACTCGAAGGCCGAGTCGGGGCCCGCGCCCTGGAAGGCGATCCGGCGGGTGTCGAGCAGGACCGTGCAGCGGGCCCGCTGCGGCTGCTCCTCACGGCGGACCATCAGCTCGCCGTAGCGCGCGGTGGAACGCCAGTGGACCCGGCGCAGGTCGTCGCCGTGGCGGTAGGCGCGTGGGATCACGTCGTCGTCGCCGGACAGGGCCAGCGAGCGCTGCCGGCCGTCGCCGTACCCCGCCGCCTCGCCGGCCAGCATCACCGCCGGGAGCGACTCGGTCCGGGGGACCACCGTGAGGGTGTCGTAGGCGCTGAAGGAGCGGGTCAGCTCGCACATGCCGAAGGGGTCGTTCAGCCGCAACTGGAGCGGACCCAGCGGGAAGCGGCCGCGCAGATCGGACCGGACCCGGTACGACACCTCGCGCCTGCCGCCCGCCTCGACCCGGTCCAGCACGAAGCGGGGCCGCGGCCCGAGCATGTACGGGACGTGGTCCTGGAGCATCAGCAGCCCGGTGGGCAGCCGGGAGACGTTGTCCATCCGCAGATGGACCCGGGCCTCGGAGCCGACCGGCACCCGGTGCGGGGAGAGCCGGCGGCTGCCGGCGACCCGGTACCGGGTGCGGTAGAGGACGCCGACGCAGATCAGCGGCAGCACGGCGAGCAGCAGGCCGACACGCAGCAGATCGCCCTGGCCGAGGACGAAGGCACAGACCGCGGCGGCGACCCCGGCGGCGAGGAAGGACCGGCCGCGCGTGGTGAGCCCGCCGAGGGCGGCCCGCACCCCGCCCCTCTCGTCCCCCTTCGTGGGAACGCCCCGGTCGTCACCCCGCTGCCCCTCCGGCGCGGCAGCGGTCGTCATCACAGCTGCCGAACGCCGGGCTGCTGGCCGTAGTGCGGCCCGGCGGGCGGAGCCGCGACCGGGACGGGCGTGCGCTGCAGGATGTCGAGCACGACCTGCTCGGCGGTCCGCCGGTTCAGCTGCGCCTGCGCCGTCGGCAGCAGTCGGTGGGCGAGGACCGGCACGGCCAGTGCCTGGAGGTCATCCGGCAGGACGTACTCGCGGCCGCTGAGCGCGGCGGACGCCTTGGCGGCGCGCAGCAGGTGGAGCGTGGCACGAGGCGAGGCGCCGAGCCGCAGATCAGCGTGGTTACGGGTCGAGGCGACGATGTCGACGGCGTACCGGCGCACCGCGTCGGCGACGTGCACGCCGCGCACCGCCTCGATGAGCTTCACGATGTCGTGGGCGTGCGCGACGGGCTGCAGGTCGTCGAGCGGGTTGACCGCCCCGTGGATGTCGAGCATCTGGAGCTCGGCCTCGGCACTGGGGTAGCCGATCGAGACGCGCGCCATGAAGCGGTCGCGCTGCGCCTCGGGGAGCGGGTACGTGCCCTCCATCTCCACCGGGTTCTGCGTGGCCACGACCATGAACGGGTTCGGCAGCTCGTACGTCTGCCCGTCGACGGTGACCTGCCGCTCCTCCATGGACTCCAGGAGCGCGGACTGGGTCTTCGGCGAGGCGCGGTTGATCTCGTCGCCGATCACGATCTGGGCGAAGATCGCGCCCGGCTTGAACTCGAAGTCCCGCTGCTGCTGGTCGAAGATCGACACACCGGTGATGTCCGACGGCAGCAGGTCGGGCGTGAACTGGATACGGCGCACCGAACAGTCGATGGACCGCGCCAGCGTCTTGGCCAGCATCGTCTTGCCGACGCCGGGGACATCCTCGATCAGAAGATGTCCCTCGGCGAGCAGCACGGTCAGCGAAAGCCGTACGACCTCAGGCTTGCCCTCGATCACACCCTCCACCGACCTGCGGACACGCTCCGCTGTGGTGGTCAGATCTGTGAGGCTCGCTCGATCGTCATAGGTCGTCACCCGGCCCTCCTCGGCCCCTACGAAAAACACCGACACCTGCCCCCGCGGTTCGTTCGGGGGGTGTCACCCGAGCATTCTTGTTGCCTCTGCCGGGTTGTGTCACTTGCCTGTGGACAAGTGCGAGCGATATGCCGGGGTTTGCCGTGTTGTGCCCCGTGAATCAGGAGGGGTCGATCTCGCGCAGCAGGCCCGTGGTCACGTCGAAGACGAAACCGCGGACGTCGTCGGTGTGCAGCAGGAACGGCGAGGTCCGCACGCGCTGCATCGACTGCCGGACGTCCTGTTCGACGTCGCGGAACGCCTCCACCGCCCAGGCGGGTCGCTGGCCGACCTCCATCTCCAGCTCGTGCCGGAAGTCCTCGGTGAGCGACTCCAGGCCGCAGCCGGTGTGGTGGATGAGCACCACGCTGCGGGTCTTCAGGGCTCGCTGGCTGATCGTGAGCGAGCGGATCACGTCGTCGGTGACCACACCGCCCGCGTTGCGGATCGTGTGACAGTCGCCGAGCTCCAGGCCGAGCGCGGCATGCAGGTCGAGGCGGGCGTCCATGCAGGCGACGACGGCCACCTTCAGGACGGGCTTGGCGTCCATGCCGGGATCGGTGAAGCGGGACGCGTATCGCTCGTTGGCCTCGACGAGGCGGTCGGTGACGGTCCCACCGGTACGTATCACGTCGGAGGAGGGGTGCGCTGAGGTCGACATGTCTATGACGGTAGTGGTCACGGGGCGCCGTGGCCCGTCGTGAGAGCGGACAAAGAACGTCAATGAGCCTTGTTGTGAGCTAACCCACAGGCATGAGAAGAGCGGGCCCATTCGAGTGAGCTGTCGGGAATGCCCGACTCCTCTCGACGGCCCGCGCGACGCGCCAGCCGGTTGATTGACCGCTGGGTCCAGTGGACTAAAGTGACGCGAAGTTCACGGAGACAATGAGCGATTTCCGCAGTTTCTCCCCCGCGAGTGCGGCGGATGCGTAGCGGCCGCGCCGAATCTGAGCCGAATTCTGAGAGGGCGCAATTGAGCAACGACCGACACGTCCCGGTGATGCTCCAGCGGTGCCTGGACATGTTGGCCCCGGCCCTGGAGCGCCCCGGTGCGGTGGTCGTCGACTGCACCCTCGGCCTCGGCGGCCACAGCGAGGCGCTCCTGCGCCGCTTCCCCGAGGCGCGGCTCGTCGCCCTCGACCGGGACAAGGAGGCGCTGCGTCTCTCCGGAGAGCGACTGGCCCCCTTCGGTGAGCGCGCCACGCTCGTCCACGCGGTCTACGACGAGCTGCCCGAGGTCCTCGACCGGCTCGGCATCCCGAAGGTGGACGGCATCCTCTTCGACCTGGGCGTCTCCTCCATGCAGCTCGACGAGGCCGACCGGGGCTTCGCCTACGCGCAGGACGCCCCGCTCGACATGCGCATGGACCAGACGACCGGGGTCAGCGCCGCGGAGGTCCTCAACACCTACCCGGCCGGCGAGCTGGTCCGCATCCTCCGTGCGTACGGGGAGGAGAAGCAGGCCAAGCGGATCGTCTCCGCGATCGTGCGCGAGCGCGAGAAGGAGCCGTTCACCAACAGCGCCCGCCTGGTCGAGCTGATCCGCGACTCCCTGCCGCAGGCGGCCAAGCGCACCGGCGGCAACCCCGCCAAGCGCACCTTCCAGGCCCTGCGCATCGAGGTCAACGGCGAGCTGACCGTCCTGGAGCGGGCGATCCCGGCGGCGGTGAAGGCGATCGCGGTGGGCGGCCGGATCGCGGTCCTGTCGTACCACTCCCTGGAGGACCGGCTGGTCAAGCAGGTCTTCGCGGCCGGCGCGGCGAACACGGCCCCGCCCGGCCTGCCGGTCGTCCCCGAGCAGTACCAGCCCCGCCTGAAGCTGCTCACCCGAGGCGCCGAACTCCCCACGGAGGAGGAGATCGCCGAGAACCGCCGCGCGGCCCCGGCCCGGCTCCGAGGAGCGCAGCGCATCCGGGGGGACGAGCAGGCATGACGACGAAGGGGCCGCTCAAAGGGAGGGCGGCGCGGCTCGGGCGGCTCATGCCCTCGGGGCCGAGTACCGCCGCCCGTACCCCTTTCGTCCTGCTCGTCGTGGTCCTGCTCGGCGGCGGGCTCATCACCCTCCTGCTGCTGAACTCCGCCCTCAACCAGGGCTCGTTCAAGCTCCGCGACCTCAAGAACCGGACCACGGAGCTCACCGACGAGGAGCAGGCCCTCCAGCGGGACGTGGACGACCGCTCCGCTCCCGACGCGCTGGAGCGCCGGGCCCGTGAGCTCGGCATGGTCCCCGGCGGCAGCCCCGCCTTCCTGAACCCGGACGGCACGGTCCTCGGCGAGCCCTCCAAGGCGGCCGCGCCCAAGCCGACGCGCACCCCGGCCCCGCCAAGGACCACACCCCCGGCCACGACGGGCGCCCCGACCGGACCGCCGCCCGCGACCCCCGGGAAGACCGGGACACCGCAGACGACCCCGCCCGCCCCGACGAACTCCGGCAGGTGACCGCAGTGCCCTCCAAGGAGCCCCCGCGCCGCCGGGTGCCCGGCCCCGCCCGGTCCGCCCGCCCCCGGCCCCCCGAGGGCAGGCAGGCCCGGCCCGCCCCGCGCCCCGGAGCCCGCTCGGGCCCCGCGCGCAGGCCGGCCCCGAGGCCGCCGGCGAGGCCGCGCACCATCCGGCTCGGCAGCCCCAAACCCCGGCTGCGACTGGTCTCCCTCGGGCTGACGCTCGTGATGCTGGCCTTCGTCGTCCGCCTGCTCCAGGTGCAGGCCGTCGACGCCAGCGCGCTGGCCGCGAAGGCCGAGTCGCACCGCTACCAGGAGTACACGCTCTCCGCGGACCGCGGCGAGATCACCGACCGCTCCGGCATCGCACTGGCCGCCAGCGTCGACGCGTACGACATCATCGCCGACCCGCTGCTCTTCACCCCCGAGGAGAGCAAGGTCCAGGACGCCCCCGAGCAGGCCGCCGCGCTCCTCGCGCCGCTCCTGGGCAAGCAGCCCGCGGACCTCGCCAAGAAGCTCCGCACCCCCAAGTCCCGCTACATCCTGCTCGCCCGCAAGCAGACCCCGCAGGTCTGGAACCAGATCAAGGACCTCAAGAAGGTCTACGCGAAGAAGTCCGCGCGCTCCGAGGGCGGGAACGGCGTCAATCTCCTCGGCGGCATCGTGAGCGAGCCCAGCACCAAGCGTGTGTATCCCAACGGGGAGCTCGCCGCCGGGATACTGGGGTACGTCAACGCCGAGGGCCGCGGCGCCGGCGGCCTGGAGTCGATGCTCGACAAGGATCTCGCGGGCCAGGACGGCAAGATCAGGTTCGCCGAGTCCGGGGGACGCCAGGTGCCGACCGCCGGCTCCCGGGGCACCCCGGCCGTACCCGGCTCCGACATCGAGCTGACCATCGACCGGGACATCCAGTGGGCCGCACAGCAGGCCATCACCGAGCAGGTGAAGAAGTCCAAGGCCGACCGCGGCTACGTCATAGTGCAGAACACGAAGACCGGCGAGGTCCTGGCCATGGCCAACGCCCCCGGCTTCGACCCCAACGACCTGTCCGCGGCCAATTCCGCCGCGATGGGCAACGCCGCCCTCCAGGACGCCTACGAACCCGGCTCCACCAGCAAGGTCATGTCCATGGCCGCCGTCCTGGAAGAGGGCGTCGCGACCCCCGGCACCCATGTCGTCGTGCCCAACCGGCTGCACCGCGGGGACCGGCTCTTCAAGGACGACATCGACCACCGCACCTGGTACCTGACGCTCAACGGCGTCCTCGCCAAGTCCAGCAACATCGGCACGATCCTCGCCACCGGCCAGCTCGGGAAGACCCAGGCCGAGTCCAACCGGGTCCTCCACTCCTACCTGCGCAAGTTCGGCATCGGCAGCCCCACCGGGCTCGGCTACCCCGGCGAGACCCCGGGCATCCTCGCCAAGCCGGGGGACTGGTCGACCTCGCAGCAGTACACGATCCCGTTCGGCCAGGGCCTGTCGATCAACGCCATGCAGGCCGCGTCGGTCTACTCGACCATCGCCAACGGAGGCGTACGGATCGAGCCGACGCTCGTCCGCGGCACCAAGGGGCCCGACGGCCGGTTCACCCCGGCGCCCGCCCCGGAGCAGACCAGGGTGGTCAGCGAGAAGACCGCGAAGACCCTCGCCACGATGCTGGAGTCCGTGGTCGGCGACGAGGAGGGCACCGGCACCAAGGCCCGCATCCCCGGCTACCGGGTCGCGGGCAAGACCGGAACCGCCAACCGCGTCGACCCCGAACTCGGCCGCTACAAGGGGTACACCGCCTCCTTCGCCGGCTTCGCACCCGCCGACAACCCGCAGATCACGGTCTACTGCGCCATCCAGAACCCCACCAAGGGCAACTACTTCGGCGGCCAGATCTGCGGCCCGATCTACAAGAAGGTCATGGAGTTCGCCCTCAAGACCCTCCACGTGGCTCCGACGGGCAGCGAGCCCGCCCGTCTGCCGGTCATCTTCAAGGACAGCGAGTGACACCCCGGGAGCACCAGTGACCACGATCACCCCGGATTCCGGGAACCGGAAATCGAACTCCGGCGAGGCCCGAGCCTCTTTTGGCCCCTCGGCGGGTGGGCCCGGTACGCTCACCGCCGTGCCACACGCTGATCAGTACCGAACCACCCCGCCCCGCCCGGAGCAGGCCCGCCCGACACCCCTGGGCGACCTGGCCGCCCGGCTCGGTGTCGAGACGCCCGCCGACACGGACACGGACGTCACGGGCATCACCCACGACTCGCGGGCGGTACGCCCCGGGGACGTCTACGCCGCACTGCCGGGAGCCCGGCTGCACGGCGCCGACTTCGCCGACCAGGCCGCCGGACTCGGCGCCGCCGCGATCCTCACCGACCCGTCCGGCGCCGACCGTGCCGCCGCGACCGGCCTGCCGGTCCTGGTCGTCGTGAACCCGCGCGGACGGATGGGCGAGCTCGCCGCCGAGATCTACGGCCGACCGGGCACGGACCTGCTCCAGATCGGCATCACCGGCACCTCCGGCAAGACCACCACGGCCTACCTGGTCGAGGGAGGGCTGCGCGCCGCCGAGCGGAAGACCGGCCTCATCGGCACGGTCGAGATGCGGATCGGCGACGAGCGCATCAAGTCGGAACGCACGACCCCGGAGGCCACCGACCTCCAGGCGCTGTTCGCGGTCATGCGCGAGCGCGGCGTCGAGGCGGTCGCCATGGAGGTCTCCAGCCACGCCCTCGTGCTCGGCCGGGTCGACGGCTGCGTCTTCGACGTCGCCGTCTTCAACAACCTCAGCCCCGAGCACATGGAGTTCCACTCCGACATGGAGGACTACTTCGGGGCGAAGGCGCGGCTGTTCACGCCCGAGCGCAGCAAACGGGGCGTCGTGAACCTCGACGACTCCTACGGACGCAGGCTCGCGAAGGAGGCGTCCGTCCCGGTCGTCACCTTCTCCGCCGAGGGCGACCCGGACGCCGACTGGCGCGCCGAGGACGTCGCGCTGGGCGCGGTCGGCTCGACCTTCACCGTCATCGGCCCCCAGGGCGAGCGGATCGCCGCCACCGCGCCGCTGCCCGGCCCGTTCAACGTCGCCAACACGCTCGCCGCGATCGTCACCCTCGCCGTCGCCGGGATCGACCCGCAGACCGCCGCCGACGGCGTCGCCGCCGTCGCCGGTGTCCCCGGCCGCCTGGAGCGGGTCGACGCCGGCCAGCCGTACCTCGCGGTCGTGGACTACGCCCACAAGACGGACGCCGTCGAATCGGTCCTGCGCTCGCTGCGCAAGGTCACCGAGGGCAAGCTGCACGTCGTCCTCGGCTGCGGAGGCGACCGGGACACCACCAAGCGCGGCCCGATGGGCGCCGCGGCGGCGCGCCTCGCCGACACCGCCGTACTGACCTCCGACAACCCCCGTTCCGAGGACCCCCTCGCGATCCTCGCCGCCATGCTCGCGGGCGCCGCCGAGGTGCCCGCCCACGAGCGCGGCGACGTCCTGGTCGACGCCGACCGGGCCGCCGCCATCGCCGCGGCCGTGGCCCGCGCACAGCCCGGCGACACCGTGCTCGTCGCCGGCAAGGGCCACGAGCAGGGCCAGGACATCGCCGGCGTGGTCCGTCCTTTCGACGACCGCCTGGTCCTGCGCGATGCGCTCATGGCGCGGCGTGCCGATCAGCCGGACGTAGCCAGCCACAAGAACAGTCAGGGATGAAGCAGTGATCGCCCTCTCCCTCGCCGAGATCGCCGAAATCGTCGGCGGGCAGTCGTACGACATACCGGATCCGGCCGTCCAGGTCACCGGTCCCGTCGTCATCGACTCCCGTGAGGTGAAGCCCGGCAGCCTGTTCGCCGCCTTCGCCGGTGAACAGGTCGACGGCCACGACTACGCGACGCGCGCCGTCGAAGCGGGCGCGGTGGCCGTGTTGGCCGCCCGCCCCGTCGGCGTGCCCGCCATCGTCGTGGACGACGTCCAGGCGGCGCTCGGTGCCCTCGCCCGTGCCGTCGTCGAACGCCTCGGCACCGATGTCGTCGCGCTCACCGGCTCCGCCGGCAAGACCTCCACCAAGGACCTGATCGCCCAGGTCCTGCAGCGCCACGCGCCCACCGTCTGGACGCCCGGCTCGCTCAACAACGAGATCGGGCTGCCGCTGACGGCGCTCCGCGCGAGCGACGAGACCCAGCACCTGGTCCTGGAGATGGGTGCTCGCGGCATCGGTCACATCCGCTACCTCACCGGACTGACCCCGCCGCGCATCGGACTCGTCCTGAACGTGGGCACCGCCCACATCGGCGAGTTCGGCGGCCGCGAGCAGATCGCCCAGGCCAAGGGCGAACTCGTCGAGGCGCTCCCCCCGGCCGACAAGGGCGGTGTGGCGATCCTCAACGCCGACGACCCGCTCGTCCGGGCCATGGCCGCGCGCACCCGGGCCCGCGTGATCCTCTTCGGAGAGGCACGCGAATCCGACGTACGTGCCGAGAATGTCCGGCTCACAGAGAACGGACAGCCCTCTTTCAGTCTTCACACACCCACCGGGTGCAGTGACGTGACCTTGCGCCTGTACGGTGAGCACCACGTGTCGAACGCGCTCGCCGCGGCCGCCGTCGCCCATGAGCTGGGCATGGCCGTCGAGGAGATCGCCACCGCGCTCTCCGAGGCAGGCACCCTGTCGCGCTGGCGCATGGAGGTCACCGAGCGTCCGGACGGCGTGACGATCGTCAACGACGCCTACAACGCGAATCCCGAGTCCATGCGAGCCGCGCTGCGCGCGCTCGCGGCCATGGGCCGGGCCGCACAGGCCCAGGGGGGCCGCACGTGGGCGGTGCTCGGCAAGATGGCCGAGCTCGGTGACGCATCGCTCGCCGAGCACGACGCGGTCGGGCGGCTCGCCGTCCGACTCAACGTCAGCAAGCTCGTGGCGGTCGGGGACAGGGAAGCGTCCTGGTTGCAACTGGGCGCATATAACGAGGGTTCGTGGGGTGAGGAGTCGGTGCACGTGTCCGACGCGCAGGCAGCGGTCGACCTGTTGCGCAGTGAGCTGCGCCCGGGGGATGTCGTCCTTGTGAAGGCTTCCAGGTCGGTCGGTCTGGAGCAGGTCGCCCTGGCACTGCTCGACTCCGGGAGCGAGGTTGCCGGCCGATGAGGCAGATCCTCTTCGCGGGGGCCATCGGGCTCTTCCTGACCCTGATCGGCACTCCGCTGCTCATCAAGCTCCTTGCCCGCAAGGGGTACGGACAGTTCATCAGGGACGACGGCCCGCGCGGCCACGCCGGCAAGAAGGGCACGCCCACCATGGGCGGTATCTCCTTCATCCTGGCCACGCTCATCGCGTACGCCCTCGCCAAGGTCATCACCGGTGAGGACCCGACGTACTCGGGTGTGCTGGTCCTCTTCCTGATGGCCGGCATGGGCCTGGTCGGCTTCCTCGACGACTACATCAAGATCGTCAAGCAGCGTTCGCTGGGTCTGCGGGCCAAGGCGAAGATGGCCGGCCAGCTGATCGTCGGCATCGCGTTCGCCGTGCTCTCGCTGCAGTTCGCGGACCTGCGCGGGCTCACCCCCGCCTCCACGAAGCTCTCCTTCATCACCGACTTCGGCTGGGCCATCGGGCCGGTGCTGTTCGTGGTCTGGGCGCTCTTCATGATCCTGGCCATGTCCAACGGCGTGAACCTGACGGACGGTCTGGACGGCCTGGCCACCGGCGCGTCGGTGATGGTCTTCGGCGCGTACACCTTCATCGGCCTGTGGCAGTTCCAGGAGTCCTGCGCCAACGCGGTGACCCTGACCAACCCCAACGCCTGCTTCGAGGTGCGCGACCCGCTCGACCTCGCGGTCGTCGCCTCCGCCCTCATGGGTGCCTGCTTCGGCTTCCTGTGGTGGAACACCTCGCCGGCCAAGATCTTCATGGGCGACACCGGCTCGCTGGCCCTCGGCGGCGCCCTCGCCGGTCTCGCCATCTGCTCCCGTACCGAGCTGCTGCTCGCCCTGCTCGGCGGCCTGTTCGTGCTGATCACCATGTCCGTGGTCATCCAGGTCGGTTCGTTCAAGATGACGGGCAAGCGCGTCTTCCGGATGGCCCCGCTCCAGCACCACTTCGAACTCAAGGGATGGTCCGAAGTCCTCGTGGTGGTCCGGTTCTGGATCATCCAGGGCATGTGCGTGATCGTGGGTCTGGGCCTCTTCTACGCGGGATGGGCAGCCGAAAAGTGAGCTGGAACGGCAAGAGGGTCACCGTCGCGGGCCTCGGAGTCTCCGGAATCCCGGCCGCCCGCGTCCTGCACGGCCTCGGCGCGTTCGTGACCGTCGTCAACGACGGCGACGACGAGCGCTCCCGGGCACAGGCCGCCGAGCTGGAATCCTGGGCGGCGGCGCGTGCCGAGGGCGGAAGCATCACCGTCCGCCTCGGCGACGGGGCGACCTTGCCCGAGGGCACCGAGCTGATCGTCACCACCCCCGGCTGGCGGCCCGACAAGCCGCTGTTCACGGCCGCCGCCGAGGCGGGCGTGGAGATCTGGGGCGACGTCGAGCTCGCCTGGCGACTGCGCGGCCCCGACGCCGCCCCCTGGCTCGCCGTGACCGGCACCAACGGCAAGACCACGACCGTACGGATGCTCGCCTCCATCCTGGAGGCCGCGGGCCTGCGGACCGCGGCCGTCGGGAACATCGGCGTCTCGCTCCTCGACGCCGTCCTCGGCGAGGAGACCTACGACGTGCTCGCCGTCGAACTCTCCAGCTACCAGCTGCACTGGGCGCCGAGCCTGCGCGCCCACTCGGCCGCCGTGCTCAACCTGGCGCCCGACCACCTCGACTGGCACGGCTCCATGGAGGCGTACGCCGCCGACAAGGGCCGGATCTACGAGGGCAACACCGTCGCCTGCGTCTACAACGTCGCCGACAAGGCCACCGAGGATCTGGTCCGCGAGGCCGATGTCGAGGAGGGCTGCCGCGCCATCGGCTTCACCCTCGGCACCCCGGGCCCGTCCCAGCTCGGTGTCGTCGAGGGCATCCTCGTCGACCGGGCCTTCGTCGAGAACCGGCAGAAGCAGGCCCAGGAGCTGGCCGAGGTCGCGGACGTCAACCCGCCGGCCCCGCACAACGTCGCCAACGCGCTCGCCGCGGCGGCCCTGGCCCGCGCCTTCGGTGTCGAGCCGAGGGCCGTACGGGACGGACTGCGGGCCTTCCGGCCCGACCCGCACCGCATCGAGCTGGTCGAGGACGTCCAGGGCGTCGTCTACGTCGACGACTCCAAGGCGACCAACACCCACGCCGCGGAAGCCTCGTTGGCGGCCTACGACCCGATCGTCTGGATCGCCGGCGGCCTCGCCAAGGGCGCGACCTTCGACGAGCTCGTCGCGAAGTCCGCGGAGCGGCTGCGCGGGGTCGTGCTGATCGGCGCCGACCGCGCGCTGATCCGCGAAGCCCTGGCGCGACACGCCCCCGAGGTACCGGTGGTCGACCTCGACCGGACCGACACTGGGGCGATGTCCGCGGCGGTCCAGGAGGCGGCCCGGCTCGCCCGGCCGGGCGACACGGTTCTGCTGGCCCCGGCCTGCGCCTCGATGGACATGTTCGCCAACTACAACAAGCGGGGCGAGGCGTTCGCGGACGCGGTCCGCACCCTCGCCGCCACCGGGCGCGTCTGACCTGACCAGCGAGAAGGTCCGGCAGCGCCGGGCACGACTGGAGGGGACAGCGACCATGCCGAGCAGAACCGCCGGGACTCGCCGGCCGTCCGCCGTACGCGGCGGAGGCCGGGCCCCCACGCCGCCGCGCGCCTCGCGCGGCGGCGTACGGCGGATGTACGAGCAGGCCCGCCGCGCCTGGGACCGCCCGCTCACCGCGTACTACGTGATCCTCGGTGCCGCGCTGCTCATCACCACCCTCGGCCTGGTGATGGTCTACTCCGCCTCGATGATCACGGCGCTGCGGTACGACCTCGTGCCCTCGTACTTCTTCCGCAAGCAGTTCTTCGCCGCGGTCCTCGGCACGGCGCTCCTGCTGGTGGCCTCCCGGATGCCCGTGAAGCTGCACCGGGCGCTCGCGTACCCGATCCTGGTCGGCGCCGTCTTCCTGATGGTGCTCGTCCAGATCCCGGGGATAGGGCGCGCGGTCGGCGGCAACCAGAACTGGATCTCACTGGGCGGCCCCTTCATGCTGCAGCCCAGCGAGTTCGGCAAACTGGCGCTCATCCTGTGGGGCGCCGATCTGCTCGCCCGCAAACAGGACATGAAACTGCTCACGCAGTGGAAGCACATGCTCGTGCCCCTGGTGCCAGGCGCGTTCCTGCTCCTCGGACTGATCATGCTCGGCGGGGACATGGGCACGGCCATCGTCCTCACCGCGATCCTCTTCGGCCTGCTGTGGACGGCCGGCGCGCCCACCCGGCTCTTCGTCGGGGTGCTCGCCGTGGCCGGCGTGATCGGCTTCCTGCTGATCAAGACCAGCTCCAACCGGATGAAGCGATTCGCCTGCATCGGCGCCACCGACCCCGGGGGAGAGGGTGCGCCCTGCCTCCAGGCCGCGCACGGCATCTATGCTCTGGCCTCGGGCGGATGGTTCGGATCCGGACTGGGTGCCAGTGTGGAAAAATGGGGCCAACTACCCGAAGCGCACACCGACTTCATCTTCGCCGTCACCGGGGAGGAACTGGGTCTGGCGGGGACGCTGTCGGTACTCGCCCTGTTCGCGGCTCTAGGCTATGCGGGTATCCGCGTGGCCGGACGCACGGAGGACCCCTTCGTGAGGTACGCCGCGGGAGGCGTGACCACCTGGATCACGGCGCAGGCCGTGATCAACATCGGTGCGGTGCTCGGTCTGCTGCCGATCGCCGGAGTCCCGCTCCCGCTGTTCTCCTACGGAGGGTCGGCCCTGCTGCCGACCATGTTCGCCGTCGGGCTCCTCATCGCCTTCGCGCGACAGGAACCCGCCGCGAAAGCGGCCCTGGCCATGCGGCGCCCCGGCTGGGGTAGGCGGGCCGGGGTGAGATGGAAGTCGATGCGACGGCGCGTCAAGAAGCGTCCGTCCGGAGAGCGGTGAATTTCGGTGCATGTCGTACTCGCCGGTGGGGGGACCGCCGGCCACATCGAGCCCGCGCTCGCCCTCGCGGACGCCCTGCGCAGGCAGGACCCGAGCGTGGGAATCACGGCGCTCGGCACGGAGAAGGGGCTGGAGACCCGGCTCGTGCCCGAGCGGGGCTACGAGCTGGCTCTCATCCCCGCCGTGCCGCTGCCGCGCAAGCCCACCCCCGAGCTGATCACCGTCCCCGGGCGGCTGCGCGGCACCATCAAGGCTGCCGAGCAGATCCTGGAGCGCACCAAGGCCGACTGTGTCGTCGGCTTCGGTGGCTACGTGGCGCTGCCCGGCTATCTGGCGGCCAAACGGCTCGGGGTGCCGATCGTGGTCCACGAGGCCAACGCCAGGCCCGGCCTGGCCAACAAGATCGGCTCGCGGTACGCGGCCGGGGTCGCCGTCGCCACCCCGGACTCCAAGCTCCGCAACGCCCGTTACATCGGCATCCCGCTGCGGCACACCATCGCCACCCTCGACCGGGCCAGGGTCCGGCCCGAGGCGCGCGCCGCCTTCGGTCTCGACCCCAACCTGCCGACGCTGCTGGTCTCCGGCGGCTCGCAGGGCGCACGCCGGCTCAACGAGGTCGTCCAGCAGATCGCACCGGTGCTCCAGCGCTCCGGCATCCAGATCCTGCACGCGGTCGGCCCGAAGAACGAGGTGCCCCGTGTCGACAACATGCCCGGGATGCCGCCGTACGTCCCGGTACCGTACGTGGACCGGATGGATCTCGCGTACGCGGCCGCCGACATGATGCTCTGCCGCGCGGGTGCGATGACCGTCGCCGAACTCTCCGCCGTCGGGCTGCCCGCCGCCTACGTCCCGCTGCCGATCGGCAACGGCGAACAGCGGCTCAACGCCCAGCCGGTGGTCAAGGCGGGCGGCGGTCTGCTCGTCGACGATGCGGAACTGTCGCCGCAGTGGGTGCAGGGCAACGTCCTGCCCGTTCTCGCCGATCCGCACCGGCTGTACGAGATGTCCCGCGCCGCGGCCGAGTTCGGCCGCAGGGACGCCGACGACCTGCTCGTCGGCATGGTGTACGAGGCGATCGCCGCACGCCGTCAGGCGTAGCGCGCGGGGCGTAAGCGGAACGGCGAGCGCCCCGGCGGCGAGCCGAGGCGGAACGACGAAGGGGACGCCAGGTGGCTGGACCGACGACCGCCGAGAAGAACGGCACGAGAACGCCGAAGGGGTCGTCGGAACGGCCGTCCCGCACGGGCACCCGGAGCAGTGGCTTCCGGGTGCCCGGGCCGCGCCTCCTGCTGATCGCCCTGGCCGTTCTCGTGATCGCGGCCGGTGGAATCTGGGCGCTCTACGGCTCGTCCTGGCTGCGCGTGGAGCGGGTGGACACCTCCGGCATCCAGGTTCTGACCCTTCACGAGGTGGAAACGGCCGCCGCCGTACCGATCGGATCCCCGCTCGTTTCCGTCGACACGGACGCGATCGAGGCGCGACTCATCCGGAAACTGCCCCGCATCGACACGGTGGAGGTCGTCCGGTCCTGGCCGCACGGAATCGGTCTGAAAGTGACGGAACGGCAGCCGGTTCTGCTGGTGGAAAAGGATGGAAAGTTCACGGAAGTGGACTCCACCGGAACCCGTTTCGCGACCGTGGACAAAGCGCCCCCAGGCGTACCGAAGCTCGTCCTCGACATCGACTCCTCGGCGAGCCTGCGCCGCTTCGACGCGGACCGGCTCCTGCGCGAAGCGGTGGGCGTGACGGGCGAACTCCCGGAAAAGATCGCCCGGGACACTCGTGTCGTCAAGGTCGTCTCGTACGACTCCATCACTCTGGAGCTCGGCGGCGGTCGCACGGTCCTCTGGGGCAGCGGCGAGGACGGTGCCGTCAAGGCGCGTGTACTCACGGCGCTGATGAAAGCAACGCCCAAAGCGGGGCACTTCGATGTAAGCGCCCCCACGGCGCCCGCCGCGTCGAAGAGTTGACGCTCATCAGTGCTGGCCAGCACCCTGGTTGGCCAGCGCTACGGGTGATCACATAGGGTGAAAAGAAAAACGGGAGGTTCGGCGTGTTCGTTGAACGTGCGCCACTTGTCGACTTAGTGTCCTGTTCGGAAGAGTCCAGCGAACAGAGACACTGGTAACCCTAAACTTCAACGTTAGGGTTTGGGTCGGCGTTTCGGACCGTCCCAATCGGCATCCGTCGTCGCAGCGCGACTACCACCGCGAAGCGGCGACACGTAACTCGAGGCGAGAGGCCTTCGACGTGGCAGCACCGCAGAACTACCTCGCAGTCATCAAGGTCATCGGTGTCGGCGGCGGTGGTGTCAATGCCATCAACCGAATGATCGAGGTCGGTCTCAAGGGCGTCGAGTTCATCGCGATCAACACGGACGCGCAAGCGCTGTTGATGAGCGACGCCGACGTCAAGCTCGACGTCGGTCGTGAACTCACCCGCGGCCTCGGGGCCGGGGCGAACCCGGCCGTCGGTCGCAAGGCGGCAGAGGACCACCGTGAGGAGATCGAGGAGGTCCTCAAGGGGGCCGACATGGTCTTCGTCACCGCCGGCGAAGGTGGCGGCACCGGCACCGGCGGCGCACCCGTCGTGGCCAACATCGCGCGCTCGCTCGGCGCCCTGACGATCGGTGTGGTCACCCGGCCGTTCACCTTCGAGGGACGCCGTCGGGCCAACCAGGCGGAGGACGGCATCGCCGAGCTCCGCGAAGAGGTCGACACCCTCATCGTCATCCCGAACGACCGGCTGCTCTCGATCTCGGACCGCCAGGTCTCCGTGCTCGACGCCTTCAAGTCGGCCGACCAGGTGCTGCTGAGCGGTGTGCAGGGCATCACCGACCTCATCACCACCCCCGGTCTGATCAACCTCGACTTCGCCGACGTCAAGTCGGTCATGTCCGAGGCCGGTTCGGCTCTCATGGGCATCGGCTCCGCCCGCGGCGACGACCGCGCGGTGGCGGCGGCCGAGATGGCGATCTCCTCGCCGCTCCTGGAGGCGTCCATCGACGGCGCCCGCGGCGTCCTGCTTTCCATCTCCGGCGGTTCGGACCTCGGTCTCTTCGAGATCAACGAGGCCGCGCAGCTGGTGAGCGAGGCCGCGCACCCCGAGGCCAACATCATCTTCGGCGCCGTCATCGACGACGCGCTGGGCGACGAGGTACGGGTCACGGTCATCGCGGCCGGCTTCGACGGCGGCCAGCCGCCGGCCCGCCGGGACAACATCCTCAGCTCGGCCTCGGCCAAGCGCGAGGAGCCGGCCCCGGCGCCGCGCGCCACCGAGCGCCCGCTCGGCGGCCTCGGCACCGTCGCCCCCCGGGACGAGCCGGCTCCGGCCGAGCCGGCCCCGGCCGCCCACGAGTCCCCGCTTCCGCCGGTCACCCCGCCGGTGGTCCCGACGGCCCGCCCGTACCCGGACACCCAGGCCGAAGAGCTGGACGTGCCGGACTTCCTGAAGTGATAGAGAAGCTCGAACCCGTGAGCGGCGCTGACTTCGCCTTCACCGACAGGTGGGGCGGGGTGAGCGCCGTTCCGTACGAGGAGCTCAACCTCGGCGGCGCGGTGGGGGACGATCCCGAGGCGGTACGCACCAACCGGGCGCGGGTGGCGGAGGAGCTGGGGCTCGACCCGGCGCTCGTGGTCTGGATGAACCAGGTCCACGGCGCGGACGTCGCGGTGGTCGACCGGCCGTGGGAGACGGACCGGATCCCGGCCGTCGACGCGATCGTCACCGCCCGGCGCGGACTCGCCCTCGCCGTCCTCACCGCCGACTGCACCCCGGTCCTCCTCGCCGACCCCGTCGCGGGGATCGTGGCCGCCGCCCACGCGGGGCGGCCGGGGATGGTCGCTGGGGTCGTACCGGCCGCTGTGCGGGCCATGATCGACTTGGGCGCCGACCCCGCCCGTATCGCCGCTCGTACCGGCCCCGCGGTCTGTGGGCGCTGCTACGAGGTGCCCGCCGAGATGCGGGCGGAGGTCGCGGCCGTCGAGCCGGCGGCCTTCGCGGAGACGAGCTGGGGCACCCCGGCCGTCGACGTCACCGCCGGAGTCCACGCCCAGCTGGAGCGGGCGGGGATCCGGGACCGGCGGGCCAGTGAGGTCTGCACCCGCGAGTCGGGCGACCACTTCTCGTACCGCCGCGATCGCACCACGGGGCGACTCGCGGGATATGTCTGGTTGGACTGATATGACGGACCGTAAGTCGGAACTCGCCGAAAATCTGGCGCGGGTGGAGGAACGTATCTCTGCCGCCTGTGCCGCCGCCGGACGTAAGCGGGCGGATGTGACCCTGATCGTGGTCACCAAGACCTACCCCGCGAGCGATGTGCGACTGCTGCACGAACTCGGCGTGCGGGATGTCGCCGAGAACCGGGACCAGGACGCCGCCCCCAAGGCCGCGGCCTGCGCGGATCTGGACCTGCGCTGGCACTTCGTCGGCCAGTTGCAGACCAACAAGGTCCGATCTGTGACGAGTTATGCGGATGTGGTGCAGTCCGTCGACCGTTTGAAGCTCGTCACCGCCCTGTCGGCGGCGGCGGAGAAGGCCGGGCGCGAACTCGGCTGCCTCGTCCAGGTCGCACTCGACGCCGAGTCGGGCGCGCGGGGCGAGCGCGGCGGCGTGTCGCCGGACGGCATCGAGGAGTTGGCCGCCGCGGTGGACGCCGCGCCGGGGCTGAGGCTTGACGGACTGATGACCGTCGCGCCGCTCGCCGGCCCCTTCGCGGGGCGCCAACGTGCGGCGTTCGACCGCATGATGGATTTGTCGACTGTCCTGCGCGCGAACCGTCCTGCTGCGAACATGGTGTCGGCGGGGATGAGTGCGGACCTCGAGGAGGCCGTGGCGGCCGGAGCGACACATGTGCGCATCGGTACGGCGGTACTGGGTGTCCGCCCCAGGCTCGGGTAACGTCGCGAAGCAAGTCGGACCACAGCAGAAAATATGGTCATTCCCGCTGATCGGCGGGCAGGCCTCGTGGATCGCGGGCACTTGGTGACGATGCCGATCCACCACAGAGCGGAGGACTCAGAGAATGGCCGGCGCGATGCGCAAGATGGCGGTCTACCTCGGCCTCGTGGAGGACGATGGGTACGACGGCCGGGGCTTCGACCCCGACGACGACTTCGAACCCGAGCTGGAACCCGAGCCCGAGCGTGAACGGCGCCACCAGCCCCCGCGGCAGATCGAGCGGGAGGAACCGGTACGAGTGGTGCAGCCGCCGGCCCCGCGCGAACCGGTGTCCCATTCTGTCCCGGTACCCGCCGAGAGTGGACGTCCGGCCCGAATTGCCCCCGTGGCATCCATCACACCCGAACGTCCGAGCATGGAGAAGAACGCACCGGTGATCATGCCCAAGGTTGTGTCCGAGCGGGAGCCCTACCGCATCACGACTCTGCACCCCAGGACGTACAACGAGGCCCGTACCATCGGGGAACACTTCCGTGAGGGCACACCCGTGATCATGAACCTCACGGAGATGGACGACACCGATGCAAAGCGACTTGTCGACTTTGCCGCCGGACTCGTCTTCGGGCTCCATGGCAGCATTGAGCGCGTGACGCAGAAGGTGTTCCTGTTGTCGCCTGCTAACGTCGATGTCACGGCGGAGGACAAGGCCCGCATCGCAGAGGGCGGATTCTTCAACCAGAGCTGAGAACTACGAGACCGGAACGGCCCGGCCGCGAGGCCGGACAAGCGAGAGCACGAGAGCCAGGGGAGAGGGAAGCGCGGGATGGGCGTCGCACTACAAGTGGTCTACATCGCTCTGATGTGCTTCCTCATCGTGCTGATCTTCCGATTGGTCATGGACTACGTCTTCCAGTTCGCCCGTTCATGGCAACCCGGTAAGGCGATGGTGGTCGTTCTGGAGGCCACCTACACTGTCACCGATCCACCGCTCAAGCTTCTGCGGCGGTTCATTCCGCCGCTGCGTCTCGGGGGCGTGGCACTCGACCTGTCCTTCTTCGTTCTGATGATCATCGTCTACATCCTGATCTCCATCGTGAGCAGCTTCGCGAGGTGAATGTGGACGATACGGTCTTGCCGACTGCCGACGACTACGTAGAGGTGAAGAAGAGATGCCGCTGACCCCCGAGGACGTGCGGAACAAGCAGTTCACGACCGTCCGCCTTCGAGAAGGCTATGACGAGGACGAGGTCGATGCCTTCCTCGACGAGGTCGAAGCCGAACTGACCCGCCTGCTCCGCGAGAACGAGGACCTGCGCGCCAAGCTGGCCGCGGCGACGCGTGCCGCCGCGCAGAACCAGCAGCAGCAGGGTATGCGCAAGCCGCCGGAGCCGCAGGATCGTCCCGTCGGTCCCGGTGCCCCCGTGCCCGCCGCCATATCCGGACCGCCGGTCCAGCAGCAGCCCCCGCAGATGGGCCCGCCGCAGCTGCCGTCCGGTGCGCCGCAGCTCCCCGCCGGTCCCGGTGGCCACGGCCCCGGCCCGATGCAGGGTGGTCCGATGGGCCCCGGCCCCGGCCAGATGCAGGGCGGCCCGATGGGTCAGCCGATGGGCGGCCCCATGGGTCACCCGCAGCAGCAGATGCAGCAGCCGATGCAGCAGCCGCAGCAGGGTCCGGGTGGCGACAGCGCCGCGCGTGTCCTCTCGCTGGCCCAGCAGACGGCCGACCAGGCGATCGCGGAGGCCCGTTCCGAGGCCAACAAGATCGTCGGCGAGGCGCGCTCGCGCGCCGAGGGCCTGGAGCGGGACGCCCGCGCCAAGGCGGACGCGCTGGAGCGGGACGCGCAGGAGAAGCACCGCGTCGCGATGGGCTCGCTGGAGTCCGCTCGCGCCACGCTGGAGCGCAAGGTCGAGGACCTGCGCGGCTTCGAGCGCGAGTACCGCACGCGCCTGAAGTCCTACCTCGAGTCGCAGCTGCGTCAGCTGGAGACCCAGGCGGACGACTCGCTGGCTCCGCCGCGGACGCCGGCCACGGCTTCGCTGCCGCCGGCCCCGTCGATGGCTTCGGCGGGCGCGAGCGCCCCGTCGTACGGCGGCAACGGCACGATGGGCGGCGCGCCGTCCATGGGCGGTGCCCCGTCCTACGGCGGCCAGCAGCAGATGTCCCCCGCGATGACGCAGCCGATGGCTCCGGTCCGCCCGCAGGCACCGCAGCCGATGCAGCAGGCGCCGGCGCCGATGCGCGGCTTCCTGATCGACGAGGACGACAACTGACGGCGGCCGGTCGCGCGATGAGCGCGTAGCCGTCGGCAGGCTGAAGGCCGGGCCCCTGGGAAACCAGGGGCCCGGCCTTTTGCCATGGGCGGGTCTGCGGGGTGCGTGCGGGGGGCGGGGGGCGCCTGCGGCGGGCTCCTTCCCCACCCCGCCCCCTCCCGAACTGGGGCTCCGCCCCCACGGCACCGAGAGGCCGGCAGCTTCGCGCCGGGAGCCGTCCCGTGGTGGGCGGCGGCTTCGCGCCCCAGGGCGTGTGCCGCCCGCGGGTGTGTGTCAGGGACGGCGACGGCTTGGCGTCGCAGGGTCTGTGCCGCCTGGGGCGTGTGCCCAGGTCGGGGGTCGTGCCACGTGCCGCCGGGTTCTGCGCCGCGGCGGCGGCGTCGGGCCTCCAGCCCGTCAGGGCTTCGGGACGAGGGAACGAAAGGGCCCGGCACCCCGTAGGGGCCGGGCCGCTTCGTGTCGCCGTTATGCCTTGCGGAGCCGGAACGTCAGGGACAGGCCCTCGTCCGTGAACGGGGTGCCGAACGTGTCGTCCGCCTGGCCCGTCGCGTAGTCCGTCGCCAGGACCTCGTCCGCGATCAGGGACGCGTGGGCCGTCAGCGCCTCCGCCGTCTCCGGGGAGGCCGACGTCCAGCGCAGGGCGATCCGGTCCGCCACGTCCAGGCCGCTGTTCTTGCGGGCCTCCTGGATCAGACGGATCGCGTCACGCGCCAGACCCGCCTTGCGGAGTTCCGGAGTGATCTCCAGGTCCAGCGCCACCGTCGCGCCCGCGTCCGACGCGACCGACCAGCCCTCGCGCGGGGTCTCCGTGATGATGATCTCGTCCGGGCCGACCGTGATCGTCTCGCCGTTGACCTCCAGCGTCGCCTCGCCGCTCCGCAGCGCCAGCGACAGCGCCGCCGCGTCCGCGGCCGCGACCGCCTTCGCCACGTCCTGGACGCCCTTCCCGAAGCGCTTGCCCAGCGCCCGGAAGTTCGCCTTCGCCGTGGTGTCGACCAGCGAGCCGCCGACCTCGGAGAGGGACGCCACCGAGGTGACGTTCAACTCCTCCGTGATCTGGGCCTGGAGCTCCGGGGAGAGCTCCGAGAAGCCCGACGCGGCCACCAGCGCCCGGGAGAGCGGCTGGCGGGTCTTCACACCCGACTCCGCCCGCGTCGCCCGGCCCAGCTCCACCAGGCGGCGGACGAGCGTCATCTGCGCGGGAAGCGTCGGGTCGACGAGCGACAGGTCCGGCTCCGGCCACGTCGAGAGGTGGACCGACTCCGGGGCGTCCGGCGTCACCGGCACCACCAGGTCCTGCCACACCCGCTCGGTGATGAACGGCGTGAGCGGGGCCATGAGCCGGGTGACCGTCTCGATCACGTCGTGGAGGGTACGCAGCGCCGCCGCGTCGCCCTGCCAGAACCGCCGGCGCGAGCGCCGCACGTACCAGTTCGACAGGTCGTCCACGAACGACGAGATCAGCTTGCCCGCCCGCTGCGTGTCGTACGACTCCAGCGCCTGCGTGGTCTCGGACACCAGCGTGTTCAGCTCGGACAGGAGCCACTTGTCCAGGACCGAGCGCTCCGCCGGCGCCGGGTCGGACGCGCTCGGCGCCCAGCCCGACGTACGGGCGTACAGCGCCTGGAAGGCGACCGTGTTCCAGTAGGTGAGGAGGGTCTTGCGCACCACTTCCTGGATCGTGCCGTGGCCGACCCGGCGCGCCGCCCACGGCGAGCCGCCGGCCGCCATGAACCAGCGCACCGCGTCCGCGCCGTGCTGGTCCATCAGCGGGATCGGCTCCAGGGTGTTGCCCAGGTGCTTGGACATCTTGCGGCCGTCCTCGGCGAGGATGTGGCCGAGGCAGACCACGTTCTCGTACGAGGACTTGTCGAAGACGAGCGTGCCGACGGCCATCAGCGTGTAGAACCACCCGCGCGTCTGGTCGATCGCCTCCGAGATGAACTGCGCCGGGTAGCGCGACTCGAAGAGTTCCTTGTTCTTGTGCGGGTAGCCCCACTGCGCGAACGGCATCGAGCCCGAGTCGTACCAGGCGTCGATGACCTCCGGCACGCGCGTCGCCGGCTTCGAGCAGCTCGGGCAGGGGAAGGTCACCGCGTCGATGTACGGGCGGTGCGGGTCGAGCTCCGACTGGTCCGTGCCCGTCAGCTCGGTCAGCTCGGCGCGCGAGCCCACGCACGTCAGGTGGTCGTCCTCGCAGCGCCACAGCGGCAGCGGGGTGCCCCAGTAGCGGCTGCGGGAGAGCGCCCAGTCGATGTTGTTGTTCAGCCAGTCGCCGAAGCGGCCGTGCTTGACCGAGTCCGGGAACCAGTTCGTCTTCTCGTTCTCCTCGAGAAGGCGGTCCTTCACGGCGGTCGTACGGATGTACCAGGACGGCTGCGCGTAGTAGAGCAGCGCCGTGTGGCAGCGCCAGCAGTGCGGGTAGCTGTGCTCGTACGGGACGTGGCGGAAGAGCAGGCCGCGCGCGTCCAGGTCGGCCGTCAGCTGCTCGTCGGCCTTCTTGAAGAAGACGCCGCCGACCAGCGCCACGTCCTCCTCGAAGGTGCCGTCGGGCCGGACCGGGTTCACGACCGGCAGGCCGTAGGAGCGGCAGACCTTGAGGTCGTCCTCACCGAAGGCGGGGGACTGGTGGACCAGACCCGTGCCGTCCTCGGTCGTGACGTACTCGGCGTTGACGATGTAGTGCGCCTCGCTCGGGAACTCCACGAGCTCGAAGGGGCGCTGGTACGTCCAGCGCTCCATCTCCGCGCCCGTGAAGGACTCGCCCGTGGTCACCCAGCCCTCGCCGAGCGCCTTGTCGACCAGCGGCGCGGCGACGACGAGCTTCTCGTCGCCGTCGGTGGCGACGACGTAGGTGACCTCGGGGTGGGCCGCGACGGCCGTGTTGGAGACCAGGGTCCAGGGGGTCGTCGTCCAGACCAGGAGCGACGCCTGCCCCGCGAGCGGGCCGGAGGTCAGCGGGAAGCGGACGAAGACGGAGGGGTCGACGACCGTCTCGTAGCCCTGAGCCAGCTCGTGGTCCGAGAGGCCGGTGCCGCAGCGCGGGCACCAGGGGGCGACGCGGTGGTCCTGGACCAGCAGGCCCTTGTCGAAGATCTGCTTGAGCGACCACCAGACCGACTCGATGTACTCGGGGTCCATCGTCCGGTACGCGTCGTCGAGGTCGACCCAGTAGCCCATGCGCGTCGTCAGGTCGGCGAACGCGTCGGTGTGGCGGGTCACGGACTCGCGGCACTTGTCGTTGAACGCGGCGATGCCGTATTCCTCGATGTCCTTCTTGCCGGCGAAGCCGAGCTCCTTCTCGACGGCGAGCTCGACCGGGAGGCCGTGGCAGTCCCAGCCGGCCTTGCGGGCCACGTGGTAGCCGCGCATGGTCCGGAAGCGGGGGAAGACGTCCTTGAAGACGCGGGCCTCGATGTGGTGGGCGCCGGGCATTCCGTTGGCGGTGGGCGGGCCCTCGTAGAACACCCACTCGGGGCGGCCCTCGGACTGCTCCAGGGTCTTGGCGAAGACCTTGCTCTCGCGCCAGAAATCGAGCACGGCGTGCTCGAGCGCGGGCAGGTCGACCTGGGCGGGCACCTGGCGGTACTGCGTCATCGATCTTCCTCCGGCGGACTGCTTCGATTCCGTCCGGAGGGACGAGAGCGCCGTGCTGCGCGGCTCCCGCGGTACCACCCTCCTTGGCCCCGGGCGCATGCCCGTGGCCCCCTCATTGGGGTCGCGATGCCGGGTCTAGTCGCCTGACGGCTTTCTTCCGGCGGCTCCGGGGTGATCCTTCACATCGGGCTGGCCCCCGGGCTCTCACCGTCCCCGGGTCGCTCATGGCTGCGTACGACGCTACTCGTCCCCATCCAAGCCTTTCGCTCTTCCCCCAAGCTCTCGGCTTCGCTCGAGCGAGGGGGCACCCCCAAGTGTACGGGGCGGGGAGGGGGTCGGCAGACCGCTTTTCCGGCGGCTCGCCGGGGTGTCCGGCGTGACCCGAATGGCCATACGGCCACCACCGGACTTCGGCCGTGGCGACGGGGCGGATTCACCGGGCGGGGAGCTGGGCACAACGGAGGCAGGCAGGCCATGCCGCGGGCATGGGCGGGTGCGAAACGGCGGCGTGCCCCGTTGCCGCGAGCCTTGGGCCGATTTATCGTCCCAGCACGATTCGCGAGCAAGATCACAAAATGTGAAGGGGCCGCGACATGGTGGCGAAGAAGACCGCCGCGAAGAAGACCTCGACCGCCGGTACCGCCGGTGTGGGCGGGGCGGCCAAGGACGTCACCGGGAAGAAGACGACGGTCACGAAGAAGGCGAACGCGGTGGCCCCGGCACACAAGAGCACGGCGAAGAAGACGCCCGGGGCCACGGCCGAGGAGGCGGCTCCGGAGCGGAAGACGGCCGCGAAGAGGACTCCGGCCGCGAAGAAGGGCAAGGCCCCGGCGAAGGAGACGGCCGCGAAGAAGGCCGACGCGGCCAGGAAGTCCACGGCGGCCAGGAAGTCCTCGGCCGCAAGCAAGGCCCCGGCGGCCGAGAAGTCCCCGGCGGCGAAGAAAGCCCCGGCCAAGAAGGCCGCGGTCACGGAGAAGGCCGCGTCCGCGGCGCAGGTGAAGCAGACAGGAGCCAGGACGGTGGCAGCGAAGAAGACCGCGGGTGGCGTCACGACGGCCGAGAACGACGCCGCGGTCCCCACGGCCCGTACCGGCGAGCTCGCGGTGCGCCCCGGCGAGGACCCCTGGACGCCCGAGGAGGTCGCCGAGGCCCGCGCCGAGCTGGAGAGCGAGGTGCTCAGGCTCCGGGCCGAGCTGCTCCACTCCAAGGAGGAGCTGACCGGACTGATGCGGGACTCCGGCGACGGCGCCGGCGACGACCAGGCCGACACCGGCACCAAGAACATCACGCGCGAGCACGAGCTGGCCCTGGCAGCCAACGCCCGCGAGATGCTCGAGCAGTCCGAGCACGCCCTGGAGCGGCTGGACGCGGGCACCTACGGGCTCTGCGAGGTCTGCGGCAAGCCGATCGGCAAGGCGCGGATGCAGGCGTTCCCGCGGGCCACCCTGTGCGTCGAGGACAAGCAGAAGCAGGAGCGTCGCGGCTGAATTCCGTGCCCGGCTGCCCTGACGGTGCCATGGAGGCGTGACGTACCCTCGTGCACAGTCAGGGCACCTAGGTTGAGGGACTCACGTGGCAGAGGCGGAGCGCATCATCGGTACGCCGGATTCAGACGCGGACGGCGCGGCGGACGGCGAGGCCGCGGCCCCCGCGGAGCGGCCCAAGGGCAAGCGCAAGATCATCGCGCTCTTCGTGGTCGCCCTGCTCGCGTACCTGCTCGACCTCGGCAGCAAGCTGCTCGTGGTCGCCGAACTGGAGGGCCGCGAGCCGATCCGGGTCGTCGGGGATCTGCTGACGTTCCACGTGATCCGCAACCCGGGTGCGGCCTTCGGCATGGGCGAGGCCTTCACGATCATCTTCACGTTCATCGCGGCGACGGTGATCGTCGTGATCGCCAGGCTGGCGCGCAAGCTCTACAGCACGTGGTGGGCCATCGCCCTGGGCCTGCTCCTGGGCGGTGCGCTGGGCAACCTGACCGACCGGATCTTCCGCTCGCCGGGCGTCTTCGAGGGCGCGGTCGTCGACTTCATCGCGCCGGCCCACTTCGCCGTCTTCAACCTCGCGGACTCGGCGATCGTCTGCGGCGGCTTCCTGATCGTGATCCTGTCCTTCCGGGGCCTGGACCCGGACGGCACCGTCCACAAGGACTGACAAGGCATACTCGACAGGTGAGTACGAGTCCCGAGATCCGCACCCTGCCCGTTCCCGATGGCCTGGAGGGCGAGCGCGTCGACGCCGCCATCGCCCGCATGTTCGGGTTCTCCCGTACGAAGGCGGCCGAGCTGGCCGCCTCCGGGAAGGTCCAGGTCGACGGCGCCGTCGTCGGCAAGTCCGAGCGGGTGAGCGGTGGCGCTTGGCTCGAAGTCGAGATGCCCGGCGCCCCGGCGCCCGTGCAGATCGTGGCCGAGCCCGTCGAGGGCATGGAGATCATCCACGACGACGACGACATCGTCGTGATCATGAAGCCGATCGGGGTGGCCGCCCACCCGAGCCCGGGCTGGACCGGAACGACGGTCATCGGCGGCCTCGCCGCCGCCGGCTACCGCATCTCCACCTCCGGTGCCGCCGAGCGCCAGGGCATCGTGCACCGGCTCGACGTCGGCACCTCGGGCCTGATGGTCGTCGCCAAGTCGGAGCGGGCGTACACGCTGCTCAAGGCGCAGTTCAAGGAGCGGGTCGTCGACAAGCGCTACCACGCGCTGGTCCAGGGCCACCCGGACCCGATGAGCGGCACCATCGACGCGCCGATCGGCCGCCACCCCCAGCACGACTACAAGTGGGCCGTCACCGCCGAGGGCAAGCCCTCGGTGACGCACTACGACCTGATCGAGGCGTACCGCGCGGCCTCGCTGCTCGACATCAAGCTGGAGACCGGCCGCACCCACCAGATCCGGGTGCACATGTCGGCCCACCGCCACCCCTGCGTCGGCGACCTCACCTACGGCGCCGATCCGACGATGGCGAAGCGGCTCGGTCTGACGCGGCAGTGGCTCCACGCCGTACGGCTGGGCTTCGAGCACCCGTCGGACGGGCGCTGGGTCGAGTTCGCGAGCACCTACCCGGCGGACCTGCAGAACGCCCTGGACCGGATCGCGGCGGAGAGCGCGTGACCACGGGGTTCTCGGTCAGGGAGGTGCGCGGTCCCGAGGACCGCGAAGCCTGCTTCGCGGTGCGACGGGACGTCTTCGTGGTCGAGCAGCGGGTGCCGCAGGAGATCGAGTACGACCGGTACGACGAGACGGCCGTGCACGTCCTCGCCGTCCGCGAGGACGGACTGCCGCTGGGCACCGGACGGTTGATCCACGGCGAGGACGCGGTCGGCAAGACCGGCGGCGACACGTCCGTGGGCTCGCTGGGGCGGCTCGCGGTCACCAAGGCCGCGCGCGGCCTCGGGGTCGGCGTGGCGCTCGTCCGCGCCATCGAGGACGCCGCCCGTGCGCGCGGGCTCGCGGCCGTGGACCTCCACTCCCAGACCCAGGCGCTCGGTTTCTACGAGCGGCTCGGCTACGAGGCGTACGGCCCCGAGTTCCAGGACGCGGGCATTCCGCACCGCGCGATGCGGCGGGTGCTCTAGGGAGCCTCCGCGCGGGCTCATGAGGGGCGTTCCCTCCTGGGCCCGCCCGTGAGCGGCGCCGCACGGCGGGTTTGGGTGGATTCGTTCCCGGCCATGGCAGGGTTGAGACCCGATCATCGACCGTGCCGCCAGGCCGGGAGGGCTCACCGTGGACCAATTGGCCCTGTTGTTCCTGCTGTTGCTCGGCGCGCTGCTCACCGTGCCGCTCGGGGACCGGCTCGGGCTGCCGGCCCCGGTGCTCATGACCCTCGTCGGGATCGTGCTGGCCTTCCTGCCCTTCGTACCCAACGTCGAGATCCCGCCCGAGTACATCCTTCCGCTCGTCCTGCCGCCGCTTCTCTACGCCTCCGTGCAACGCACGTCCTGGCGCCAGTTCGCGGCCAACCGGCGGCCCATCTTCCTGCTCGCCGTCGCCCTGGTCTTCGTCACCACGGCCGCGGTCGCCGCCATGGCCCACGCGCTCGTCCCGGGGCTTCCGCTCGCCGCCGCCGTCGCGCTCGGCGCGCTCGTCGCGCCGCCCGACCCGGTCGCGGCGACCGCCGTCGCCGGCTCGCTCGGGCTGCCGCGCCGACTCGTCTCGATCCTGGAGGGCGAGGGGCTGTTCAACGACGTCACCGCGATCGTGCTCTACCACGTGGCCATCGGCGCGGCCGTCGGCGGCTCGTTCTCCTGGGAGGGCGCGGGCGCCGATCTCGTCCTCTCGGCCGTCGTCGCCATCGTCGTCGGGCTCGTCCTCGGCTGGCTCAGCAACAAGCTGATGGGGCTGCTCGGCGAGCCCACCCTCCAGACCGGCCTCACCCTCCTCGTCCCCTTCGTCGCCTACGTCCTCGCCGAGGAGCTGCGCGGCTCCGGCGTGCTCGCCGTCCTCGTCGTCGCCCTCTTCCTCGCCGAGCACGCGTTCGACGCCGACGACGTCATGGGCCGGCTCGCCGGACAGGCGTTCTGGCAGATCGTCGACACCCTGGTCACGGGCATCGCGTTCGGACTGATCGGGCTCGAACTGCACGTCGTCTTCGGCACCAGCGACGGCCGCCTGGCAGAGATGCTCGGCTGGGGCGCGGCCGTGACCGGTGTCGTCATCGGCGTACGGCTGCTGTGGCTGATGCCCGCCACCTGGCTGGCCAAGCGGCTGCACACCCGCCGCGACTACGACGAGGAGATCCCCATGAGCTGGCGGGAGACCGTCGTCATGTGGTGGTCAGGGATGCGCGGGGTGGCTTCGGTGGCGCTGGCGCTCGCCATCCCGCTGCGTACGGACGACGGCTCGCCGTTCCCCGGCCGGGACGAGATCGTCTTCATCGCCTTCTGTGTGATCATGACCACTCTGGTCCTCCAGGGCCTCACCCTGCCCTGGCTGGTCAAGCGGCTCGGGGTGCAGGCGGACACGGACGCCGAGCGGGCCCTGGAACGTGACCTCGCGCTCCGCGCGGCGAAGGCGGCCAGGCGCCGGCTCAAGGAGATCGAGGACGTGGAGGAGCTGCCCGAGGAGGTCCAGGAGCGGCTGCTGCGCGGGGCGTTCGACATCGGGGCGCGGATCAGTCCCGACATGCTGGACGAGGAACGCCGGGCGGCGTTCACCGAGCGGGCCGGGCGCCTGAAGGCCGTGCAGCGCATCCAGCGGGAGATGATGTCGGCCGCCCGCCACGAGGTGCTCTCGGCGCGGAGCGAGCCCGGCACCGATCCCGAGGTGGTCGACAGGGTGCTGCGCCACCTGGACGTGCGCAGCATGAGGTGACGCGGCCGGCTGGCAGGATGGACCGCATGGACATCATGCTTTTCCACTCGACCTACGGTCTGCGTCCGGCGGTGGAGGCCGCGGCCGAACGGCTGCGGGCCGCCGGGCACCTGGTGCACGTGCCCGACCTCTTCGAGGGCCGGACCGCCGAGACCGTGGAAGAGGGCATGGCGATCAAGGAGGAGATCGGCAAGGACGAGCTGCTGAAGCGCGCGATCCTGGCCGCGGCTCCGTACTCCGAGCGCGGGCTCCTCTACGCGGGCTTCTCGTTCGGCGCCTCCGTCGCGCAGACCCTCGCGCTGGGCGACGACAAGGCGCGCGGACTGCTGCTGCTCCACGGCACCTCGGACATCGCGGAGAGCGCGACCGCCGACGACCTTCCCGTACAGCTGCACATCGCCGACCCGGACCCCTTCGAATCGCACGACTGGCTGACGTCCTGGTATCTGCGGATGGGCAAGGCGGGGGCGGACGTGGAGGTCTACCGCTACCCCGGGGCCGGGCACCTCTACACCGATCCGGAGCTGCCGGACTGGGACGAGCGCGCCGCCGAGCAGACGTGGACGATCGCGCTGGCGTTCCTGGAGAGTCTGTAGGACGTACGGAAGGGCGCGGCGGGGGCTCTCCCGC
>NZ_JBHTTQ010000072.1:0-39399 GCF_042794475.1 Streptomyces sp. NPDC056527 | reverse complement strand
CGTCGACGATGTCGATGCGCCGGGCCGTCCGTGTTCCCCGGGACTGACGTGCCGCCAGGAGGGCTCCGGGCAAGGCGATTTCGGCCCGTGGGTGGCATTCCGTCGGAGTTCGGGAACGTATGCCCCCAGGAGCGTGTAGTTTGCCGGGTCATCGGAGTGCTGGGGCCGGGGGACGGCACCAGGGGGGGATAAGGGGTTGCTCGATGGGCGTGCGGCTCATGGTGGTCGACGACCACAGACTGCTCGCCGAGGCGCTGGCCTCGGCATTGAAACTGCGCGGGCACCGGGTGCTCGCGGCGGCCGCCCCGGTGGCGGGCGCCGCGGAGCTGGTGGTGAGCCGGGCACCGGAGGTGTGTCTGCTCGGTACGGCCGCCCCGGCCGAGCCGGGCGTCTTCGACCCGATCGTGCGGATCAAGCGCGAGCGGCCACAGGTGGCCGTGGTCGTGCTCGGCCCGGTGCCGTCGCCTCGCGGGATCGCGGCCGCCTTCGCGGCCGGCGCGTCCGGGTACGTACGGCACGACGAGCGCATCGAGGGCGTCGAGCGGGCGCTGATAAAGGCGCGGTCGGGGGAGACGGCGGTGGCGCCGCAGCTCCTCCAGGGGGCCTTCGCCGAGCTGCTCAATCCGGCGGTCCAGCCGGACGACGAGGGGCAGCGGCTCCTTGGAATGCTGACGCCGCGGGAGGTCGAGGTCCTGGTCCGGGTGGCGGAGGGGGAGGACACCCGGCTGATCGCCGCGGGCATGGGCATCGCCCCGAGCACGGCGCGGACGCATGTCCAGCGGGTCCTGATGAAGCTGGGCGTCGGTTCCCGTCTGGAGGCGGCGGCGCTCGCCGCGCGAACGGGCCTTCTGGACCACGCGCCCGTGCCGGGCGCTCGGAGGGAGCACCCCTAGGGGCCGCGCGCCGCGCCCGAGGAACCAACGCGCACAAAGCGCCCTGAGCGTTGACTGTCGATGTTTGGTTGTGGTTCCTTGTGCGTGGTTCTGTTGAGTTCCCCGCTGAGGACGCCTTGTGAAGAAGACCGTCACCACGCTCGCCGACGGGCGTGAGCTCATCTACTACGACGCGCGGGGCGACGCCGTCCGCGACGGCGTCGACGCGCGGCCCCTCGACCCCGTCTCCTCCCGCTCCGAGATCCGGTACGACGCGCTCCTCGGGGACAACGTCGTCATCGCCTCGCACCGGCAGGCGCGGACCTATCACCCGCCCGCCGACGAGTGCCCGCTCTGCCCCTCGGCGGACGGGCGGCAGAGCGAGATCCCGGCCCCGGACTACGAGGTCGCCGTCTTCGAGAACCGCTTCCCCTCCCTCGCCGGGGACGCCGGGCGGTGCGAGGTCGTCTGCTTCACCTCCGACCACGACGCGTCCTTCGCCGACCTCACCTCGGAGCGGGCCGCGCTCGTCCTCGACGCCTGGACCGACCGGACCGCCGAGCTCGCCGGGCGGCCCGGCGTCGAGCAGGTGTACTGCTTCGAGAACCGGGGCGCCGAGATCGGCGTCACCCTCGGCCACCCGCACGGCCAGATCTACGCCTTCCCGTTCACCACCCCCCGTACCGCCCTCCAGCTGCGCAGCGCCGTCGAGCACCGGGCCCGCACCGGACGCAACCTCTTCGACGACCTCGTCGCCCGCGAGCGAGCCGACGGCGTCCGGGTCGTCCTGGAGAGCGAGCACTGGATCGCCTTCGTGCCGTACGCCGCGCACTGGCCGTACGAGATCCACCTCCACCCGACACGCCGGGTGCCCGATCTCCGGGCTCTCGACGAGGCGGCGCGCACAGACTTCGCACAGATCTATCTGGAACTGTTGAGGCGCTTCGACCGGATCTTCGGTCCGGACGAGCCGCCCACGCCGTACATCGCCGCCTGGCACCAGGCGCCGTTCACCGGCGCGGACCGGGAGGAGTTCGGGCTGCACCTGGAGCTTTTCACCGTCCGGCGGGCGCCCGGCAGACTGAAGTACCTCGCGGGCACCGAGTCCGGCATGGGCGCGTTCATGAACGACGTGCCGCCGGAGGCGGCGGCCGAGCGACTCCGAGAGGTGGCGACCACATGAAGGCTGTGACATCCAAGTACCTGGTGACAGGCGGAGCGGGGTACGTGGGAAGTACCGTCGCCCGGCATCTGGTGGAGGCGGGCCACGAGGTCACCGTCCTCGACGACCTCTCCACCGGCTTCGCCGAAGGCGTCCCGGCCGGCGCCGAGTTCGTCGAGGGCCGCGTGCAGGACGCCGGGAAGTGGCTCGACGGCTCGTACGACGGCGTGCTGCACTTCGCCGCCTTCTCCCAGGTCGGCGAGTCGGTCGCCAGGCCGGAGAAGTACTGGGAGAACAACGCCGGCGGGACGATGGCCCTGCTGGCCGCCATGCGCGCGGCGGGCGTGCGCAAGCTGGTCTTCTCCTCCACGGCCGCCACCTACGGCGAGCCGGAGTCCGTCCCGATCACCGAGACCGCGGCGACCGCCCCGACGAGCCCCTACGGCGCCTCCAAGCTGGCCGTGGACCACATGATCGGCGGCGAGTGCGCCGCCCACGGCCTCGCCGCGGTCTCGCTGCGCTACTTCAACGTGGCCGGCGCGTACGGCGCCTGCGGCGAGCGTCACGACCCCGAGTCGCACCTGATCCCGCTGGTCCTGGAGGTCGCCCTCGGGAAGCGCGAGGCGATCAGCGTCTACGGCGACGACTACCCGACCCCCGACGGCACCTGCGTCCGCGACTACATCCATGTCGCGGACCTCGCCGAGGCCCATCTGCTCGCGCTCGACGCCATGACGCCCGGCGAGCATCTGATCTGCAACCTCGGCAACGGCAGCGGCTTCTCCGTGCGCGAGGTCGTCGAGACCGTCCGCGAGGTGACCGGGCACCCGGTCCCCGAGGTGACGGCCGCGCGCCGGGCCGGCGACCCGGCCGTGCTCGTCGCCTCCGCGGAGGCCGCGCGCGAGCGGCTCGGCTGGATTCCGACCCGCCCGGACCTGGCGGACATCGTGCGCGACGCGTGGGCGTTCGCGAGAGAGCGGGAGCGGGGACGCGGATGAGCGTGGCGGGCGAGTTCGAAGCGCTGTACGGGAAGGCGCCGGAGGGCGTCTGGGCCGCCCCCGGGCGGGTCAACCTGATCGGTGAGTACACCGACTTCAACGAGGGCTTCGTGATGCCGCTGGCCCTGCCCCACAGGGCCGTGGCAGCCGTGTCCCGGCGTGACGACGGGGTGCTGCGCGTGCACTCCGCCGATGTCGAGGGCGGGGTCGTCCAGCTCGCCGTCGATGCCCTCGAACCGCTGTCCGGCACGAGCTGGGCGGCCTACCCGGCCGGAGTCGTCTGGGCGCTGCGCGAGTCGGGCCACCCGGTCACCGGGGCGGACGTCCATCTCGCCTCGACCGTCCCGACCGGCGCGGGGCTGTCGTCCTCGGCCGCCCTGGAGGTCGTCACCGCGCTCGCCCTGAACGACCTGTTCGGGCTCGGTCTGACCCGTCCCGAACTGGCCGTTCTCGCCCAGCGCGCGGAGAACGCCTTCGTCGGAGTCCCGTGCGGGGTGATGGACCAGATGGCGTCCGCCTGCGCGGACGAGGGCCACGTGCTCTTCCTGGACACCCGCGACCTCTCGTACCGCCAGGTGCCCTTCGACCTCGCCCCGCGGGGGCTGCGGCTGCTCGTCGTGGACACCCGGGTGAAGCACGCGCTCGGGGACGGCGCGTACGCGGAGCGGCGCGCCGGGTGCGAGGCCGGCGCGCGGGCGCTCGGCGTGCGCACGCTGCGCGAAGTTCCATACGTGCAACTGCCCGATGCTCTCGCGCGTTTGAGCGACGAATCGGTTCGTCGCTATGTCCGCCACGTCGTTTCGGACAACCACCGGGTCGAGCGGACCATCGCTCTCCTCGACTCCGGGGACGCGCGGGCGGTCGGCCCGGTCCTCACGGAGGGCCATGCCTCGCTCCGGGACGATCTGCGCGTCTCCTGCCCCGAGTTGGACCTGACGGTCGAGGCGGCGAACGCGGCCGGCGCGCTCGGGGCGCGGATGACGGGCGGCGGCTTCGGCGGCTCGGCGATCGTGCTGGTGGAGGAAGAGGCGGCCGACGTCGTGGCCGCGGCGGTGGAGAAGGCGTTCGCCGAGGCCGCGCTCACCGCCCCGAGGATCTTCCCCGCGGTGCCCTCGGAGGGCGCGCGACGGATCTGAATGCCCGGAAAGCACCTCTCAATTGTCGACTTCCGTCGCGATCGGACACATGCGGCACAGCTGTACCGAGGTGTTCGGCCACTTCTGCGAATCGGCTTCCGCTGCGGCGCCCCGCCCGTACTCTGATGCACAGCACCGGTGGGGGCCGGTGCTGATCAGGGGGCGAGACCAGTCGGGTACGGCGCCCGGGACGGGGTAACAGTCACTGCACGGCGGCGGCCGTGCGATCGACGGACCCCCGTCCCCGGCGCCGTACCCGCGCCGGTCCATTCCTCGACACTTGGGGGTGTCCGTGGGTCGTATCCGGGTTCTGGTGGTGGACGACCACCGCATCTTCGCCGAGTCGCTGGCGGCCGCCCTCGCGGCGGAGCCGGACGTCGACGTGTCCGCCGCGGGCAGCGGTCCCGCGGCCCTGCGCTGTCTGGACCGCGCGGCCGCCGAAGGGCGCCGGTACGACGTGATGCTGGTCGACGCCGACCTCGGCGCGGCCGTCGGGCCGACGGCGTCGGTCGCGGTGGCCCGGGCCGTACCGGATCACGGAGAGGGCGTCGTCGACGGCATCTCGCTGGTCGCCGGGGTCCGTTCGGCCCAGCCGGCCGTCCGCACGGTCGTGCTCGCGGAGAAGGACGACGCCCACCGGGCCGCCCTCGCGCTGCAGGCCGGTGCCTCGGGATGGGTCGCCAAGGACTGCTCGCTGCAGCGCCTGCTGGCCGTGATCCGCGGCGTCCTGCGGGACGAGACGCATCTGCCGCCCGCCCTTCTCACCGGCGTCCTGCGGGAGCTGACGGCGGCCCGGAAGCACCGCACCGAGAGCGAACAGCTGGTGGAGTCGCTGACCCCGCGCGAGCGGGAGGTGCTGCGCTGCATGGTGGCGGGTCTGGGGCGCAAGGCCGTGGCGGAGCGGCTCTTCCTCTCCCCGCACACGGTCCGTACGCACATGCAGAACGTGCTCGGAAAGCTGGGCGTGCACTCCACGCTCGCCGCGGTCGCCCTGGCGCGCCGGGCCGGAGTCGGCCCCGCCGAGCTAGCCGGGGATGTTGTCGAACGGGGCGGTCAGCTGGCGTAGCAGCCCCGCCAGTTCGCCCCGCTGGGCACGGGAGAGCTGGGCCAGGATGGCGCGCTCCTGGGCGAGCAGCCCGGCGAGCGCCTGGTCGGCCCGGTCGCGGCCCTCGGGGGTGAGGCGGACCAGGACCCCGCGCCGGTCGCTGGGGTCGGGCAGCCGCTCGACCAGGCCCTTCTTGGTGAGCCGGTCGATGCGGTTGGTCATGGTGCCCGAGGTGACCAGTGTCTGGGTGAGGAGCTGGCCGGGGGAGAGCTGGTACGGGGCGCCGGCGCGGCGCAGCGACGTGAGGACGTCGAACTCCCAGGGCTCCAGCTGATGCTCGGAGAAAGCGAGCCGACGGGCGCGGTCGAGGTGGCGGGCGAGCCGTGAGACGCGGCTCAGCACCTCGAGCGGTTCCACGTCGAGGTCCGGGCGCTCGCGGCGCCATGCAGCGACCAGCCGGTCGACCTCGTCCTCCATGTCGATCAGTGTAGAGGGTCTGTTGACATAAAGTCTCTTGACGTCAAGATATATTCGGCTGGACTATGGGGAAGGACCGGGCCGGAACCCTGTTCCGCTTCGGCAACTCGTTCCAGCAAGGGGGCTCGAACATGCATTCCGCACCATCCTCTGCGTCCGCGGCACCGACATGGGACCCGCAGCAGTACCTCCGTCACTCCGGCCACCGCGCCCGACCCTTCCTCGACCTGCTCGCCCGAATACCGCACCTCCCCACCGGTGACCGTCCCGCCCGGATCGCCGACCTCGGCTGCGGCCCCGGCAATGTGACCGTCCTGCTCGCCGACCGCTGGCCCGACGCCCACATCACCGGCTTCGACCTCTCACCGGACATGCTGGAACGCGCCGAGAAGGACTGGGCCGGCACGACGGCCGGCGGCGGCTGGCTGGACTTCCGGCGCGCCGACGCGGCCCACTGGACTCCCGACGAGCCCTACGACCTGATCGTCTCCAACGCCGCCCTCCAGTGGGTCCCCAACCACCCCGAGTCCTTCGCCCCCTGGATCGACGGCCTCAAGCCGGGCGGAACGCTCGCGTTCCAGGTCCCCGGCAACTTCACCTCGCCGAGCCACGCCCTGCTCGGCGAACTCTGCGACGCCCCGCAATGGCGCGACCGCCTCCACGGAGAGGGTCGCCGCTTCGTCCATGTCCTCGATGCGGCCGACTATCTGAACCGTCTTGCCGACCTCGGCTGCGAGACCGACACCTGGGAGACCACCTACTCACAACTCCTCCTGGGCGAGGACCCGGTCCTCGACTGGGTCAAGGGCACCGCCCTGCGCCCCGTACTGACCGCCCTCGAAGGCGACCAGGAGGCGACGGACGCCTTCCTCGCCCAGTACCGCGACCTGCTGCGCGAGGCGTACCCGCCGGGGCCGCACGGCACGGTCTTCCCCTTCCGCCGCATCTTCGCCGTCGCGACGAAGCCGCGGTGACGAAGCCGAGCTCGACCACGGCCCGGTTACGCACGGGCGCCCCGCACCTGAGACCAGGTGCGGGGCGCCCGTGACCGCCGAACCGATACGTCAGCTCTTGCGATGCCCTATCAACCGCGGCTTCTGCTCCAGGCCGTCCAGGCCGTGCCACGCCAGGTTCACCAGGTGCGCCGCGACCTCCGCCTTCTTCGGCTTGCGGACGTCCAGCCACCACTGACCCGTCAACGCGACGCTGCCCACCAGCGCCTGCGCGTACAGCGGCGCCAGCTTCGGGTCGAAACCGCGGGCCTTGAACTCCAGACCCAGGATGTCCTCGACCTGCGTGGCGATGTCACTGATCAGCGAGGCGAACGTGCCGGTCGACTGCGCCACCGGCGAATCACGGACCAGGATCCGGAAACCGTCCGTGTACCGCTCGATGTAGTCAAGGAGAGCGAAGGCCGCCTGCTCCAGAAGCTCGCGCGGATGGCCCGCGGTCAGCGCCCCGGTCACCATGTCGAGCAGCTGGCGCATCTCCCGGTCGACCACGACCGCGTACAGCCCCTCCTTGCCGCCGAAGTGCTCGTACACCACCGGCTTGGAAACCCCGGCCTTCGCCGCGATCTCCTCCACCGACGTGCCCTCGAACCCCTTCTCGGCGAAGAGCGTCCGACCGATGTCCAGCAGCTGTTCCCGGCGCTCCGCGCCCGTCATCCTCACCCGTCGGCCACGCCGAGGCTTGTTCTCGCTGCTGCTGGTACCGCCGTCGATCGCCACGTTCTCCATCATGCCGCGTCGACGGGCTCGCCCCGGCGTCGGGCTTCGATCCGGGAGGCGTTCGGCCAGCGCACGTCGTAGGCCCAGCCCAGCTGCTCGAACCAGCGGATCAGCCGCGCGCTGGAGTCGACCTGGCCCCGCAGCACACCGTGCCGCGCCGAGGTCGGGTCCGCGTGGTGCAGGTTGTGCCAGGACTCGCCGCAGGACAGCACCGCCAGCCACCACACGTTGCCCGAACGGTCCCGGGACTTGAAGGGGCGCTTGCCGACCGCGTGACAGATCGAGTTGATCGACCACGTCACGTGGTGCAGCAGCGCGACCCGCACCAGCGAACCCCAGAAGAACGCGGTGAACGCGCCCCACCAGGACATCGTCACCAGACCGCCGACCACCGGCGGGATCGCGAGGGACAGCGCCGTCCAGAAGATGAAGTCACGGGAGATCCGCCGGATCGCCGGGTCCTTGATCAGATCGGGCGCGTACTTCGCCTGCGGCGTGCGCTCCTCGTCGAACATCCAGCCGATGTGTGCCCACCACAGCCCCTTCATCAGGGCCGGCACGGTCTCGCCGAAACGCCACGGCGAGTGCGGGTCGCCCTCCGCGTCGGAGAACTTGTGGTGCTTGCGGTGGTCCGCCACCCAGCGCACCAGCGGACCCTCCACCGCCAGCGAGCCCATGATCGCGAGCGCGATCCGCAGCGGCCGCTTGGCCTTGAAGGAGCCATGGGTGAAGTAGCGGTGGAAACCGATCGTGATGCCGTGGCAGCCGATGTAGTACATCGTCACCAGCAGGGCCAGATCGAGCCAGGACACGCCGCCCCAGCTCCAGGCCAGCGGCACGGCCGCGACCAGGGCGATGAAGGGCACCGTGATGAACAGCAGCAGCGTGATCTGCTCGATCGATCGCTTTTTGTCCCCGCCGAGCGTGGCGGAGGGCAGGGCCTGTTCGGTTTCGAGCATCTCGGTACTTGCGGTCATGGGTGTCCCCTGGGGATGAAGGGATGAGGGATGAAAGTGAGCGGAACGGGACGAAAAGAGGGCGTGGCTACGCCTCCGTAACCTACGGCGACGTAAGTATGGCAGCGCGGTGGCGCGCGGCAAGAGGGCGCAAGAGGGGCCAGGACGTGTGCGGCGGATCAGGGCCGGGTCCGCGGAACACGCCCTAGCGAGGTGTCCAGGGAATGGACACCTATCCTGTGTGCGTCGGACAGCGCGGTCCGCAAGCCTCCAGTACCCCTCCAGACGTGCTCAAACACTGCAAGGAGCCGCACCTGTGAGCAGTGCCGACCAGACCCCCACCGCCAGCGCCGAGCTGCGTTCCGACATCCGCCGACTGGGCGATCTGCTGGGCGAGACCCTCGTCCGGCAGGAGGGACACGACCTTCTCGACCTCGTCGAGAAGGTCCGCAGCCTCACCCGCGAGAACACCGAGGCGGCCGCCGAGCTGCTCGGCGAGACCGACCTGGAGACCGCCACCAAGCTGGTGCGCGCCTTCTCCACGTACTTCCATCTGGCGAACGTCACCGAGCAGGTCCACCGCGGCCGCGAGATGCGCGAGAAGCGCGCCGCCGAGGGCGGACTGCTCGCCCGCACCGCCGACATGCTCAAGGACGGCGACCCGCAGCACGTCCGCGACACCGTACGGAACCTCAACGTACGGCCCGTCTTCACCGCGCACCCCACCGAGGCCGCCCGCCGCTCGGTCCTCAACAAGCTGCGCCGGATCGCAGCGCTCCTTGAGACCCCGGTCATCGAGGCCGACCGGCGCCGCCACGACCTGCGGCTCGCCGAGAACATCGACCTCATCTGGCAGACCGACGAGCTCCGGGTCGTCCGCCCCGAGCCCGCCGACGAGGCCCGCAACGCCATCTACTACCTCGACGAGCTGCACGCAGGCGCCGTCGGCGACGTCCTGGAGGACCTCGCCGCCGAGCTGGAGCGCGTCGGCATCGAGCTGCCGGCCGGGACCCGCCCGCTGACCTTCGGCACCTGGATCGGCGGCGACCGCGACGGCAACCCCAACGTCACCCCGCAGGTGACCTGGGACGTCCTGATCCTCCAGCACGAGCACGGCATCACCGACGCCCTCGAACTCGTCGACGAGCTGCGCGGCTTCCTCTCCAACTCCATCCGCTACGCGGGAGCGACCGAGGAA
Source organism: Streptomyces sp. NPDC056527 (assembly GCF_042794475.1). Taxonomy (NCBI): domain Bacteria; kingdom Bacillati; phylum Actinomycetota; class Actinomycetes; order Kitasatosporales; family Streptomycetaceae; genus Streptomyces; species Streptomyces sp. NPDC056527. The sequence goes on along the minus strand of NZ_JBHTTQ010000072.1, from coordinate 29,825 downwards.
CTCCTCACCTCCCTCCAGCGCGACCTGGAGCAGCTCCCGGAGATCAGCCCCCGCTACAAGCGGCTCAACGCCGAGGAGCCGTACCGGCTCAAGGCCACCTGCATCCGCCAGAAGCTCGTCAACACCCGCGAGCGCCTCGCGAAGGGCACGCAGCACCAGGAGGGCCGCGACTACCTCGGCACCTCCGAGCTGGTCCACGACCTCGCCCTGATCCAGACCTCGCTGCGCGAGCACCGCGGCGCGCTCTTCGCCGACGGCCGGATGGACCGCACCATCCGCACCCTGTCCGCCTTCGGCCTCCAGCTCGCCACCATGGACGTCCGCGAGCACGCCGACGCCCACCACCACGCCCTCGGCCAGCTCTTCGACCGGCTCGGCGAGGAGTCCTGGCGGTACGCAGACATGCCGCGCGACTACCGGCAGAAGCTCCTCGCCAAGGAGCTGCGCTCCCGCCGCCCGCTCGCGCCGACGCCCGCCCCCCTGGACGCCGCCGGCGAGAAGACCCTGGGCGTCTTCGGGACCGTCAAGGAGGCCTTCGAGCGCTTCGGCCCCGAGGTCATCGAGTCGTACATCATCTCGATGTGCCAGGGCGCCGACGACGTCTTCGCCGCCACCGTCCTCGCCCGCGAGGCCGGACTGCTCGACCTGCACGCCGGCTGGGCCAAGATCGGCATCGTGCCGCTCCTGGAGACCACCGACGAGCTCAAGGCCGCCGACGTCATCCTCGACGCGATGCTCGCCGACCCCTCCTACCGCCGCCTCGTCTCGCTCCGCGGCGACGTGCAGGAGGTCATGCTCGGCTACTCCGACTCCTCCAAGTTCGGCGGTATCACCACCTCGCAGTGGGAGATCCACCGCGCCCAGCGCCGACTGCGCGACGTCGCCCACCGCTACGGCGTACGGCTCCGGCTCTTCCACGGCCGTGGCGGCACCGTCGGCCGCGGCGGCGGCCCCTCGCACGACGCGATCCTCGCCCAGCCCTGGGGCACCCTGGAGGGCGAGATCAAGGTGACCGAGCAGGGCGAGGTCATCTCCGACAAGTACCTCATCCCGTCCCTGGCCCGGGAGAACCTCGAACTGACCGTGGCCGCCACGCTGCAGGCCTCCGCCCTGCACACCGCGCCGCGCCAGTCCGACGAGGCCCTCGCGCGCTGGGACGCGGCCATGGACACCGTCTCCGACGCCGCCCACACCGCGTACCGCAAGCTCGTCGAGGACCCGGACCTGCCGTCGTACTTCTTCGCGGCCACCCCCGTCGATCAGCTCGCCGACCTTCACCTCGGCTCCCGGCCCTCCCGCCGCCCCGACTCCGGCGCGGGCCTCGACGGACTGCGGGCCATCCCGTGGGTGTTCGGCTGGACGCAGTCCCGGCAGATCGTCCCCGGCTGGTACGGCGTCGGCTCCGGCCTCAAGGCGCTGCGCGAGGCCGGCCTCGACGCGGTCCTCGGCGAGATGTACGAGCGGTGGCACTTCTTCCGCAACTTCCTCGCCAACGTCGAGATGACGCTGGCCAAGACGGACCTGCGGATCTCCCGCCACTACGTCGACACGCTGGTGCCGGACGAGCTGAAGCACGTCTTCGCCACCATCGAGGCGGAGCACGCGCTCACCGTCGCCGAGGTCCTGAAGGTGACGGGCGGACAGAAGCTGCTCGACTCCAACCCGGTGCTCCAGCAGACCTTCGCCATCCGCGACGCCTACCTGGACCCGATCTCCTACCTCCAGGTCGCCCTGCTGGCCCGCCAGCGCGCCGCGGCCGAGCGCGGCGAGGAGCAGGACCCGCTGCTCGCCCGTGCGTTGCTGCTCACGGTGAACGGTGTCGCGGCGGGTCTGCGCAACACCGGCTGACCTGACCGCGCGTACGACAGTGCCCCCGCCGGAATCCCTTCCGGCGGGGGCACTTCGTGTACGGGGATCAGTGCTGCTGGCCCCTGCGGCGACGCGTCACCATGAACGCACCGGCGCCCGCGAGGGCGACGGCAGCGGCGGCGATGATGCCGACGGGGGCGCTGGAACCGGTCTCGGCCAGGTCGCCACCGGTGCCGCCGGTGGTGTCGCCCGGCTCACCCGGGGTGGTGGCGGAGGGGGACTCGGAGGCGCCGGGGGTCTCGGTGCCGGGGGTCTCCGTACCGGGGGTCTCGGTGCCCGGCGTCTCGGTGCCGGGGGTCTCCGTGCCCGGAGTCTCCGTACCGGGGGTCTCGGTGCCGGGGGTCTCGCCGGGCGGGCAGTCGGTCTTGAAGACCTTGTGCTTCGCACGGCCGTTCTCGCCCTCGAAGTTCCAGAACAGCTTGTACTGGCCGTTCGGGAGGGTCATGTCCACCGTGCGCTCGTGACCGTCGGCGTCGAGCGTGATCAGGCCGGTCTTGACCGTGGTGCCCTTGTCCTGCTCGTTGTTCGCCCACGCCTCGATGTGCCAGTTCACCTTCTGGCCGGCGTCGAAGCCGAAGGCGTCGATGTAGAAGGAGCAGACCTTGGGCTCGTTCTTACGGAGCTCCTCGCCGGTCTTCGAGTCGTGGATCTTCACCGTGCCGTTGTCGCCCTTGGGCTTGCCCGAGGCCGAGGCCGCCGGGGCAAGGATCAGCGAGCCCGCTACGGCCGCGACCAGCGCGCCTGCGGGAATGAGGGATCGTCGCATGTGCAGTCGTCCATCTGGGAGATGAGAGGGAAGCCGTGGGGGGCGGCGAGGGCAGCCTAGCCGTCTCTTTAAGCCATCCTTAACCCATGGCTTGATAACAATCCCGCCAGCCCCTCCCGTTATGGGTCACAACGCGAAGAACGTCCCAACCAGCAGCAGTCCACCCGCCGCCGCCAGCGACCACGCCGTCCGCGTCAGCCGCAACCCGCCCCCGACGAGCGGCGCCGCGAGCAGCAGCGCCCCGCCCAACGGCAGCCAGGCATGCAGGCCGCCGCCCCAGCCCGTCCGCACGGCCTCCGTCGTACCCGGCTTCACCACCACCGGCACCGTCTGGCCCTTCTCGGCCGCCACCGAGCGGTCGATCGTCAGCGTGGCGTGCGGCGAAGGCGGACCGTCCGGGACATAACGGCCGCTGCACGTCTCATCGTTGCAGCCGGTCACCGTCAACGTGCCGTGCTCGCGGCCCTTGGAGAGCAGGATGTGCTGCGCCGAACCCCAGGACGACCACGCCCCCGCGACGAGGAGCAGCAGGGCGACCAGGGCCATGGCGGCGTTACGGGCGTGCGTCATGACCCGCGATCGTACAGTCGTACTGATCCGGCGCGTCGATCAGGAGTTGTACGCGGACTGCGCGCGCTCCAGACCCTCCGCCACCAGGCACTCGACGGAGTCCGCCGCCCGGTCCACGAAGTAGTCGAGCTCCTTGCGCTCCGTCGACGAGAAGTCCTTCAGGACGAAGTCCGCGACCTGCATCCGACCGGGCGGACGGCCGATGCCGAACCGCACCCGGTGGTACTCGGCGCTCATCGCCTTCGTCATCGACTTCAGACCGTTGTGGCCGTTGTCGCCGCCACCGATCTTCAGTCGCAGCACCCCGTAGTCGATGTCCAACTCGTCATGGACCGCCACGACGTGCGCCGTCGGCACCTTGTAGAAATCGCGCAGCGCCGTCACCGGGCCGCCCGAGAGGTTCATGTACGACATCGGCTTCGCGAGGATCACGCGGCGGTTCGCGGGCCCGGGAGGACCCATGCGGCCCTCGACCACCTGCGCCTGCGCCTTCTGCGCCCGCTTGAACTTCCCGCCGATGCGGTCCGCGAGCAGATCCACGACCATGAAGCCCACATTGTGGCGGTTCGCGGCGTATTCGGGGCCCGGGTTGCCGAGACCGACGATCAGCCAGGGGGCGTTCGCGTCGTCCGTCATCGTGGGACGTCTCCTCGTCTGCGTACTACTGGGCGGGGAACAGGGGAACGGGGTGGCGGGCCGCAGCCCACCACCCCGTCCGCGTCAAGCAGAGCCTACGGCTCAGGCCTCGGCGCCCTCGGCCTCGGCGGCCTCACCCTCGGCCTCGGCGGCCGGCTCCTCGGCCTGCGCGGCCAGGACCTGCAGCACGACGGCGTCGGCGTCGGTGGACAGCAGCACGCCGTTCGGGAGCGAGATGTCCTTGGCGAGGATGGAGGCGCCGGCCTCCAGGCCCTCGACGGAGACCGTGAGGGCCTCGGGGATGTGGGTGGCCTCGGCCTCGACGGAGAGCGTGTTCAGCACGTGCTCCAGCAGGTTGCCACCGGCGGCGAGCTCGCCCTCGGCCTGGACCGGGATCTCGACCGTGACCTTCTCGCCACGCTTGACGAGGAGCAGGTCGACGTGGACCAGGTAGCCCTTGATGGCGTCACGCTGGACGGCCTTCGGGATCGCCAGCTCGTTCTTGCCGTCGATGTCCAGGGACAGCAGGACGTTCGGGGTACGCAGGGCGAGCAGCAGCTCGTGGCCCGGAAGCGTCACGTGGACCGGCTCGGTGCCGTGGCCGTAGACGACGGCGGGAACCTTGTTCTCGCGACGGATGGAACGGGCCGCACCCTTGCCGAACTCGGAACGAACCTCGGCGGAGATCTTCACCTCGGACATATGCACTCCTCGTAAGCAGAAACAGAACAGTGTGGCTACCCGGCCACGACTGGCCTGCTACGAAGAGCGCGTCGATAACGGACCGCCGCACCTCACCGGTACGGCCTCCCTCGCCGAGCAACTACGGCAGTCTACTCGCCACACGCCGCCCCACCCAATTGGATCACCCGGACCACCCGCCGGCTCCCTCCCCGACCACCGGACCCGATCACCGAGGCGGCGACGGCCACCTGCCTATCCTTGCCGCCCATGGACCTGCTGCTGCACCTGCGGTACTTCCGGACAGTCGCCGAGGAGGAACACTTCGGACGCGCCGCCGAACGCCTGCGCATGGCCCAGCCCTCCCTCTCCCAGCGCATCCGGCGCCTCGAACGGGAACTCGGCGTCCGCCTCCTCGACCGCTCCAGCCGCGGCACCACCCTCACCCCCGCCGGCCGCCTCGTCCTCACCGAAGCCGAACACCTCCTCACCGCCGCCGACCGGCTCACCGCCACCGCCGCCCGCGTCCGCAACGGCCAGGCCGGCACCCTCCGCGCCGCCGTCCCGCCCCGCCTCGGCGCCGCCGCCGTCGGCGCCCTCCTCATCGCCTTCCGCGACCGCTCCCCAGGCGGCGACCTGGACCTCCGCGAACTCTCCAGCGCCCGCCAGACCGCCGAACTCGCCGCCGGCACCCTCGACGTCGGCGTCGTCCGCCACCCCTGCCCCGCCCCCGGCCTCGCCTTCGGCCCGCTCCTCCACCAACCCCTCGGCGTCCTCCTGCCCGACACCGACCCCCTCGCCGCCCTCCCCGAGATCCCCGCAGCCGCCCTCACCGGCCGCGACCTCGTCCTCTTCCCCCGTGCCGAAGCCCCCGCCCTCCACGACGAGACCCTCACCACCTGCGCACGGCACGGCTGCACCCCCGGCACCGTCCACGAGGCATCAGGCCCCGACTTCACCCGCGGACTCGTCCTCTCCGGAGGAGCCGTCGCCCTCGAACCCCGCTCCCCGACCGAACCCGGCACCGTCTGGCGCCCCCTGCGCGACGACCCCGTCACCTGGCGCACCTCCACCGCCTGGCCCCAGGACCGCGACGGACCCGCCGTACGCCTCTTCGCCGACACCGCCCACGAAACCCTCCGCGACCACGCCGGCATGACCACCGAATCCCCCACCGGCGCATCCGCCAGGATCCTCTTCCCCCGCCCCGCATCGGAGTTCCCCCTGTGACCCCCACAGCCCGCACACGCATCACCGCGGCCTTCACCGACGCGGGCGTCACCGGACAGCTCCACGCCACCGACATCGACACAGGCACCACGATCACCGTCGGCGCCGACCTCGAAAGCCCCACCGCCAGCGTCCACAAGCTGTGCGTCCTCGCCGCCCTCTACCGACAGGCGGCCCACGGCCGCATCGACCTGCGCCGACCCGTCGACATCCCCGCCGAAGGCCGCTCGCCCGGCGCCACCGGCCTCGCCGCCATGCGCGACGCCGCCCGCCTCTCCCTCCGCGACCTCGCCGGCCTCGCCGTCGCCGTCAGCGACAACACCGCCGCCGACCTCCTCATCGACGCCATCGGCCTCGACACCGTCAACCGCACCATGACCGACCTCGGCCTCACCCGAACCATCGCCGTCCACACCATGCGCGAGCTGTACGCCACCCTCCACGAGGACGCCGGCGGCACACCCGCCGCCCTCACCGACCCCACCGTCGTCGCCCGCCTCCGCGCCCTCGACCCCACCCGCACCAACCGCTCCACAGCCCGCGAGATCGCCGCCCTCCTCGCCGCCATCTGGCGCGACGAGGTATGCACGGGCGAGCACGCGCGGGAACTCCGCGCCGTCCTCGGACTCCAGGCGTGGAGCCACCGCCTCGCCGCCGGATTCCCCTTCGACGACGTCCGCGTCAGCGGCAAGACCGGCTCCCTGCCGACCCTTCGCCACGAAGCCGGAGTCGTCGAGTACCCCGACGGCGGCCGTTACGCCGTCGCCGTCTTCACCTGCGCCGCCGCGACGACGGTGACCCTCCCGACGGCGGACGCCGCCATCGGCAAGGCGGCGCGGATCGCGGTGGACGCGCTCAGGGCATGAGGGCGCGCGGGGCGCGGGGAGGCGGGCGTCAGGGCATGAGAAAGGCCCGCCTCCCGAAGGGGAGACGGGCCTCGCTCAGCGATTCAGGGAAGCCGCTCAGTGCTCCTCGAAGAGGCTCGTCACCGAGCCGTCCTCGAACACCTCACGCACGGCGCGCGCGATCGTCGGAGCGATCGACAGGACCGTGATCTTGTCGAGCTCCAGAGAGCTCGGCACCGGCAGCGTGTCCGTGAACACGAACTCGCTCACCTTGGAGTTCTTCAGACGATCGGCGGCCGGCCCCGACAGGATGCCGTGCGTCGCCGTCACGATGACGTCCTCCGCGCCGTGCGCGAACAGCGCGTCGGCGGCGGCGCAGATCGTGCCACCGGTGTCCACCATGTCGTCGACCAGGACGCAGACGCGGCCCTTCACGTCACCGACGACCTCGTGGACCGTCACCTGGTTGGCGACGTCCTTGTCACGACGCTTGTGCACGATCGCCAGCGGCGCGTCCAGACGGTCGCACCAGCGGTCGGCCACACGCACGCGGCCGGCGTCGGGGGAGACGATCGTCAGCTTCGAACGGTCCACCTTGTTGCCCACGTAGTCCGCAAGGACCGGGAGAGCCGACAGGTGGTCCACCGGACCGTCGAAGAAGCCCTGGATCTGGTCCGTGTGCAGATCGACCGTGAGGATGCGGTCCGCACCCGAGGTCTTCAGCAGATCCGCGACCAGACGCGCCGAGATCGGCTCACGACCACGGTGCTTCTTGTCCTGACGGGCATAGCCGTACGACGGGATGATCACGGTGATGCTCCGAGCGGAAGCCCGCTTCAGAGCATCGATCATGATCAACTGCTCCATGATCCACTTATTGATCGGAGCCGTGTGGCTCTGGATCAGGAAGCAGTCCGCGCCACGAGCCGACTCCTGGAAGCGGACGTAGATCTCACCGTTCGCGAAGTCGAAAGCCTTGGTCGGCACGAGGCCGACACCCAGCTGGTGTGCGACCTCCTCGGCCAGCTCGGGGTGGGCGCGGCCGGAGAAGAGCATCAGCTTCTTCTCGCCGGTCGTCTTGATCCCGGTCACAGCACTGTCTCCTCAGACGTGTCCTCTGGCCGCGACCTCCGCGCTCCCGTGCGCGTGTGCGAGCCAGCCGAATTTATGTGCACGTATCACGGTACGCCGAGTTCGACGTACCCGTTTCCGGTCAGCTTTCGCCGGCGGACTCCTCCGTGGTCGCCTGAGCGGCCTGCGCGGCAGCGCTGCCGGGCCGCTTCCGGGCCACCCAACCCTCGATATTCCGCTGCTGGCCCCGGGCGACGGCGAGCGCACCGGACGGCACGTCCTTCGTGATGACCGACCCCGCGGCGGTGTAGGCACCGTCCCCGATGGTGACAGGCGCCACAAACATGTTGTCCGAACCGGTCTTGCAGTGCGACCCCACCGTGGTGTGGTGCTTCGCCTCGCCGTCGTAGTTCACGAAGACGCTCGCCGCGCCGATGTTCGTGTACTCACCGATCGTCGCGTCGCCCACGTACGACAGATGGGGGACCTTCGTGCCCTCACCGATCGTCGCGTTCTTCATCTCCACGTACGTACCGGCCTTGGCCTTCACGCCCAGGTTCGTGCCGGGACGCAGATACGCGTACGGGCCCACGGAGGCGCGCTCGCCGATGACGGCGGAATCGGCGACCGTGTTGTCCACGCGAGCGCCCTTGCCGACCCTCGTGTCCTTCAACCGCGTGTTCGGGCCGACCTCGGCGTCCTCGCCGATGTGCGTCGCACCGAGCAGCTGCGTACCGGGGTGGATGACGGAGTCCGGCTCGAACGTCACCATCACGTCCACGAGAACCGACGACGGGTCGACCACCGTGACACCGGCCGTCATCGCCCGCTCCAGCAGACGCCGGTTCAGCAGGGCACGGGCCTCGGCGAGCTGCACCCGGTTGTTGATGCCGAGGATCTCGCGGTGGTCACCGGCCACCGAGGCGCCGACCCGGTGGCCCGCCTCGCGCAGGATGGACAGCACGTCCGTGAGGTACTCCTCACCCTGGCTGTTGTCCGTCCGGACCTTGCCCAGAGCGTCGGCGAGCAGCCGGCCGTCGAACGCGAAGACGCCGGAGTTGATCTCCTTGATCGCGCGCTGCTCCTCGGAGGCGTCCTTGTGCTCGACGATCGCGGTGACGGCGCCGGAGGCGTCCCGGACGATGCGCCCGTAGCCGGTCGAGTCCGGCACCTCGGCGGTCAGCACGGTGACGGCGTTGCCGTCGGCGGCGTGGGTGCCCGCGAGCGCCTTCAGGGTCTCCCCGGACAGCAGCGGAGTGTCGCCGCACACGACGACGACGGTCCCCTCGGGGGCCTGACCCAGCTCCTCGAGACCCATGCGCACGGCGTGACCGGTGCCGTTCTGCTCGTGCTGCACGGCGGTACGAGTCCCCGCGTAGTGCGCGTCGAGATGCGCGGTGACCTGCTCACGGGCGTGCCCGACGACCACGACGAGGTGCTCGGGCTCCAGCTCCCGCGCGGCGGACACGACGTGCCCGACGAGAGAGCGTCCGGCGATTTCGTGCAGGACCTTGGGGGTCTTCGACTTCATGCGGGTGCCCTCACCCGCTGCGAGGACGACGACGGCGGCCGGGCGGTTGGCGCTCACGGGAATGCCCTTCGGCTTCGGGTGGTGGACAACCGCAGGATACCGGGGGGTTTCGGAGCGGAAATGAGTGCGGGTCCTGACCGTGAGGTCAGGACCCGAACCGATCATGGCTCCCCCGCCAGGACTCGAACCCGGACATAAGGCACCAAAAGCCTCAGTGCTGCCAATTACACCACAGGGGATAATATCCAACTAAACCGGACATTCGGTCAGGCCGTCGGACCGGCACCCAACACTATGCCGTACCAAGCCCCCTCCATGCGACGGCGGAGTTCCGCGCTCACGGTCGCGCAGATGACCAGGCATCCTCATGTGCGCCTCGGCCGCCTTCTCCCCGCGCTGAGCCTTTGACGTGCGGCGCTCCCGCGTCCGGTCGTCTCCGGAAAATGACTCGCGCTCGCCCGTACGCTGGAGGGCATGACCACAACGGGGGCGCATCAGGACGCGGCGGCCATGGCCGCCCGGGGCTGGTGGTGGTGGGGGAGACGGCGCAGTGCGGTGCTCGATGTCGGGCTGGCCGCGGTGTCCGCGCTGGAGTGCGGGCTGGAGGGGGTCGGCTTCGCCGACAAGGCGGGGCTGCCCGTGCCCGTGGGGGTGTTGTTCGGGCTGATCGTGGGGTCCGCGCTGCTCGTGCGGCGGCGGTGGCCGATCGCCGTGGTCCTGGTCTCGATCGCCGTCACGCCCGCCGAGATGGGCTACCTGATGGGGATCGTCGGGCTCTACTCGCTCGCCGCCTCGGAGGTGCCCCGGCGGATCACGGCCGCTCTCGCCGGTATGTCGACGGTCGCCGTCTTCGTCGTGACGATGGTGCGGGTGCGCCAGGACGTCGCGCAGGCGGATGTCGGTCAGCCGGACTTCGATCCGAGCGGCTGGTACGTCCCGACCGTCTCGGTCTTCATGACGCTGGGGCTCAACGCGCCCCCGGTTCTCTTCGGCCTCTACATAGGGGCCCGGCGCCGGCTCATGGAGAGTCTGCGGGAGCGGGCGGACAGTCTGGAGCAGGAGCTGTCGCTGCTCGCCGATCGGGCGGAGCAGCGGGCTCAGTGGGCGCGGCAGGAGGAGCGGACGCGGATCGCTCGGGAGATGCACGACGTGGTGGCGCATCGGGTGTCGCTGATGGTGGTGCATGCGGCGGCCCTGCAGGCGGTCGCGCTGAAGGATCCGCAGAAGGCCGTGAAGAACGCGGCGCTCGTCGGCGACATGGGCCGGCAGGCGCTGACGGAGTTGCGCGAGATGCTGGGTGTCCTGCGGGAGGACGCGGCTCCGGCTGTCGCTTCTCCGGTGCCGCTGGCCGCGGTCGGTCGCGCGGCCGCCGCCGCCGCGGAGGCGGCTTCGGAGGACGGGCCGTGTCTGGACGCTCTGGAGGATCTGGTCGAGCAGTCGCGCTTGGCCGGTGCGGTCGTCGAGCTGATGGTGCTCGGCGAGGTGCGGGCGTATGCGGCGGAGGTCGAGCGGACCGCGTACCGGGTGGTCCAGGAGGCGCTGACCAACGTCCACAAGCACGCGGCCGGTGCCAAGGTCGTCGTCCGGCTCGCGCATCGGGGCGCGGAGGTCGCGATGCAGGTCGAGAACGGCCCGTCGGACGCGGCCGCGACCGACGCTCATCTGCCGAGTGGTGGCAATGGGCTGGTCGGTATGCGGGAGCGTGTGAGCCGGCTGGGCGGTGTGTTCGTCTCGGGTCCGACGGACGCGGGCGGGTTCAGGGTGTCGGCGGTGCTGCCGGTGGAGGAGCGGGTGGCGTAGGCCCGCGCATTGGATCCTGGATATCGGATCCAATGTCCGATATCCGACATCCGAAGTCCGATCGGCCCCGCCTGGGGCCCAGGCTCAGCCCGTGACCAGCCGTGTCGGCTGTGTCCCCGTGATCAGCGTCGACAGCGCCGCGTCGATGTCCTGGCCCAGGAACCAGTCCCCTGTGTGGTCGAGGCCGTACACCCGGCCCTCCTGGTCGATCGCGAGGACCGCCTGGTGCTCGCCCTCCTCCCCGAGCGGGGAGATCTCCGTGTCGAGGGCGCGCCCGAGGTCCGCGAGGGTGCGGGCCAGGTGGAGGCCGGCGAGCGGGTCGAAGCGTACGGTCGCCGGGGCGATCTGGCGGCCGCTGCCGGGCGCGGTGACGCGCAGGCCGCCGAACTCGGCCCATGCCTCGACGGCCGCCGGGAAGACGCTGTGCCGGTGGCCGGCCGGGGAGACGTGGGCGCGCAGGGCGTCGGCCCATTGTTCGGCGAGTTTGATGTCCCAGCGGCCGGGCTGCCAGCCCGCCTCGCGGAGGGCGGCGTCGACGTTGACCGGGAACCGGGTGGTGCTCAGGTGGTCGGGCATGGAGGTGCGGTCAGCCGTTCTCGACAGTCGAGGTGGGGTCGACGGGGCGTACCCCGAAGTGGGCGAGCATCGCCGTGCAGGAGCGACAGGGGGCGGCGTAACTGCCGTGCAGCGGGTCGCCGTCCTCGCGGATGCGGCGTGCGGTCAGTTTGGCGTGCTTGAGGGAGCGGCGGGCCTCGCCGTGGGTGAGGGGCTTGCGTTGGGCGCGCTTGGAGCGGCCGGTCTCGGTGGCGCTGAGGTGGCGGGAGAGCAGGATCGCCTCGGGACAGCGGCCGGTGAAGCGTTCGCGCTGCCCGCTGGTGAGGGTGTCGAGGAAGTCCTGGACGAGTGCGTGCAGGACGGGCGGCTGGTCGCCGCGGCCCGCGGTGCAGGTGAGGGTTTCGCCGCGTACGGAGAGCGCGGCGCCGACGGTGGGGAGGATGCCGTCGCGACGGAAGCGCAGTAACGGGGCGCGGGTGGGCTCGGCGCTGCTCCAGTTGAGGCGTGGGTCACCCTGAGTGGGCGTTTGTGCTGCGTACATAGTGCGTGTCTTCCCCTCCTGCAATCCCCCGAGTTGCGGGAACAGACTGCCAAATGGGACGCCTCATGTGGAAGCGGGGTACACAAACGGGGCGTCGGTGTGTCGGAACTATCGCCGGTGCGTCATCCGCCCGTGACACTTGGTCACGGGCTGTGGTCGTGGCCGTATCGGGCCGGGTCGTGGGGTTGTGGCAGCGCATAGGCTGTGCGGAATCAGCCAGCAGCCAGCGCAGGGGGCAACCGCCATGACGACAGGTCGGCTCGGGCAGCACGCCGCGCCACCGAACGCGGCTTACGCCGGGCAGGTCGTGCACTTCCCGGACCCGGTCCGTGCTTCCCGGCACCCGAGAGGGGTGCGGGTGGATGAGCAAGGCTATCCGGACTTTTCGCCGTACGCCCGGGCGTCGGCGGAAATCGCCGATCCTCCCGAGGGTTTCGGTGTCGACGAGCTGCGGCTGACGGACTACGTGTCGGCGAACGCGGCGCTTGCCGCGACCGGTCACGAGCTGTGGAGCACGATCCCGGCCGTGGCGACTCCGCACGGCTGGACCTGGCACCACGTGGCGGGCGGTCGGCGGATGGAGCTCGTACCGGTCGAGGTGAAGGCGTTGCTGCGTCACCACGGTGGGGTGACGACGGCTGCCGTCGACCACGGCAAGCGGGGTACGCGTCCGTTGCAGGAGACGCGGCCGGCGCATTTCGGGCTGCCGAAGGGTCCGGTGTCGGTGTCCGAGCAGCAACTGCTCGGTGTGGAGGAGGACCTGGGATACCGCCTGCCGGGCGCGTACCGCGCGTTCCTGAAGGCGGCGGGCGGCTGTGCGCCGGTCGGCGCGGCGCTCGACGCCGAGCTCGGTCTGCTGGTGGACCAGCCGTTCTTCACGGTGCGCGAGGAGGCGGGGGTCAATGACCTCGTCTACGTCAACAAGTGTCTGCGCGATCACCTCACGAAGGACTACCTGGGTGTCGCGTTCGTGCAGGGCGGGATCCTCGCGGTGAAGGTGAAGGGCGAGGGGATCGGGTCGGTGTGGTTCTGCGCGTACGACGACGCGCGGGACCAGGACGGCTGGAGCGTGAACGAGCGCGTGGAGCGGTTGCTGCTGCCGTGCGGTGAGGACTTCGACGCGTTCCTGCAGCGGCTGGCCGGCAATCCGCCGGAGCTGGAGACGGTGGCGAACCTGATGGTGGACGGCGGCTTCGCGCGCGCCGTCCCCGTGGTCCCGGTGGGGGAGTGAGCTGGCTGTGGTGACGTTCGCGCAGGCGCAGGAGCGCGCCGAGGAATGGATCAACGGTGATGTACCGGCGTACCAGCAGCGTGAGGTGCGGGTACGGGAGTTCGAGCTGGGCTTCGTCGTGTGGGCGGAGGACCGCGAGGAGGGTCCGACGTCGGACGGCGGCCGGCAGCGGCTGGTCATCGCGCGGGACAGCGGCGATGCGACGCTGTGGCCCGGGCTGCCGGTGGGTGAGGTGATCCGGCGGTACGAGGAGGAGTACGGGGCCTCGGAGGACGCCGACGCGGGTGCCGCGGCGCCGGCGCCGCCGGAGCGGGTCGATCTGAACGCGACGTCGTTCCTGCTGAGTCCGCCGGAGTGGTTGCAGGACGCGGCGGACAGGCTCGGCCTTCCGTCGGCGCCGAAGGGTCCGAACGCTTCTCAGGCGGGCGGGAGTTCGTCGTCCCCGGAGACGACGGGCGGAGCGGCACCGGCCTCGGCGCCTGCGCCCGCGCCTGCGTCGGCTTCGCCTTCGGCGGGCCGGCCGGTGGAGTACGAGCCGACGGCGTCGGACGGGGTGCCGGCGAGCAGCCCGTGGGTGGACGCGAACGCGAGCTCGGGTGGCGCGGAGGGTTCGGTGCCGCTGCCGGCGACGGTCTTCGCCCCGCCGCTCTCGGGCGCGGACGACGATGACACGCCGCCTCCGGTGGTGGGCGCGGATGCCCCGACGGCTTTGATGTCGGCCGGCAGCGCGCTCCCGCCGACGGCGATCGCCACCCCGGCCCTGGACCCGCACGCCCCGCCGCCGGCGGGTACGGGTCCGCTGGGCGGCCCGGCTTCCGCCGGTGGTTCCGGTGCGCCGTCGGCTCCCGGTGTTCCGGGTGCTTCGGGCTCGACCGGTGGACCCACGCCGCCCGGTGCCCCCGGCGGGCCTTCGGCTGGTCCCGGCTCGATCGGTGGCCCGACGCCGCCCGGTGCCCCCGCGGCTCCCGGCGTTCCTGGTGTGCCTCCGCCGCCCGGTGCTCCCGGTGTGCCCGGTGGTACGCCCGCTCCTGGCATGCGTGTGCCGTCGCCTGCGTCCGGGGACATCGCGGATGCGGCCACCAGCAAGGCCGAGCTGCCTCCGCGGGGTGCGCGGGGCAGTGGCGCGAACCCGCCTCCGCCGCCGCAGGCGCCGGGGGTTCCCGGTGTGCCCGCGGGAGGATACGTACCGACGCAGCTCGTGGCGCAGCTCGGGCCCGACGGACCTCAGCCTCCCGGGCCGCCCACGCCTCCGCAGCCCGTGCACCAAGCCGCGACGATGCTGGCGCATCCGAGTCAGGGTGGCCCCGGCGCACCGCCTCCGCCGGCGCCTCCGGGCGTGCCCGGTGGGTCCGACGGTGCCGGTGTCGCGCACGCGGCGACGATGCTGGCGCACCCGAACCAGGGTGGCCCCGGCGCGCCGCCGCCTCCGCCCGCGCCTCCGGGTGCGCCCGGTGGGTCCGACGGTGCCGGTGTCGCGCACGCGGCGACGATGCTCGCTCATCCCGGGCCCGGCGGCCTCGTCGCCCCGCCCGGTCCGCCCGGCGCTCCGGGCACCCCGCCCGGTGGTGTGCACCACGCGGCGACGATGCTGGCGCAGCCCGGTCCCGGCGGTCCGCCGGGACCGCCGGTGCCGCCGCCGTCCGCGCCGGGCACCCCGCCTCCGGCGTACGGGTACCCGCAGCAGCCCGTCGGTCAGCCGACCGTCGGCCCCGGCTACCAGGCCGTGTTGCGCTACCGCGCGCCCGACGGCTCCGAGGCCCAGATCATCCGGCGGTCCGCCCCGGGCACCCCGCACCCCGAGTGGCAGATCCTGCACGAGCTGCGCGCCATGAACGTGCCGCCGCAGCAGGTGCTGGAGCTGCACACGGAGTTGGAGTCCTGCGAGCTGCCGGGCGGTTACTGCGCGCGGATGATCCGGGAGACCTGGCCGCAGGCGCGGATCACCAACATCGCGCCGTACGGCAAGGACCACGCGGGCCGTCAGCAGGGGATGCGGCAACTCCTCACCCACCAGGGCGAGTTGCATCAGGTCGCGGACGGGCCGGCGCGTCCGGCTCCGGTCCGTGCGCCGCTGCCGCAGGTGCAGCCCGCGCCGCCGATTCCTCCGGATGGTGTCGCGCAGGAGCTGGCCGGTGCCTTCGGACCGGGCATCTGCCGGTTCGACCAGCGGGCCGTGTCCCGGCAGGGCGTTCCGGAGGTCGTGGCGCTGACGCTCGTATGGGCGGGTCTGCCGGCGGACTTCGGTCCGTTCTTCTGGGCTCAGCCGGCTCAGCCGGTGGTGCCGACGCTGGCGGAGCTCGCCGCGCAGCGGCAGGTCCAGCCGGCGTCCGACGCGGGCTCGTACCTGGTGATCGGCTCGGACTTCGGGCGGGCGATCTGCGTCCAGTACGGGACCGCGCACATCGTCGCCGTGCCGGTCGAGGCCGGTCCGGGCGGGCAGCCGGTGCCGCCGCAGTTCGTGAACAGCGGGCTGCCGGAGTTCACCCGGTCCATGGCGCTGCTCGGCCGGATGTGGCGGCTGCGGTTCGGGCTCAACCCCGAGCAGGCGGGCCGCTGGACGGTCGACTTCCAGGCGCAGCTGGCGATGCTGGACCCGGCGGCGCTGGCGTCGCCGGAGAACTGGTGGTCGGTGCTGCTGGAGCAGATGTGGGACGGACTGCTGTAGTGCGCCCTTAGGCAGGTCTCAGGCCGTTCGTGACGAAAGGCGCCCGACGTGTACGACACGTCGGGCGCCTTTTGTCGTGTCCGATGACGCATCCTGGCATGTGACCCATTGCGGCCATTACGGCCATTACGGAAAGGGCGCCAGGGATGAGTTTCGCCGTCGGACGCGGTCGCGGCTACCGCCCGAAGCAGGTCGACCGTCATCTCGCCGCGCTCTCCGACGAACGCGACGCCGCCTGGGAGCGGGCGGCCCGGCTGACCGTCCTCGCGAGGGAGATGGGGGAGGAAGCGGCCCGGCTGCGTACGGAGGTCTCGGCGCTGGTCCCGCAGCGGTACGAGTCGCTGGGCGAGCGGGCGCGCCAGTTGCTCGAACTCGCGGAGGCGGAGGACGAGAGTCTCGTGCGGTCCGCCGAGTCGGAGGCGCAGGGGTTCGCGCAGGAGGCGGAGGAGGCGGCCCGGTCCGCGGCGGAGGCGGCGCGGGAGTACGCCGAGCGGGTACGGGCGGAGGCAGAGGAGGTGGCCGCGGCGGCTCTCGGCGCGGCGGGCGAGGAGGCCGAGGACACGCGGTCGGCGGCCCTGCGCGCGGCGGAGGGTCAGCGGGCCGAGGCCGGGGAGGCGTTCGAGGAGGCGGCGCGCGGGGCGGCGGCGCTGCTGGCGGCCCAGCGGACGGAGCAGAAGGCGGTTCGGGAGGAGGCCGAGCGGACCGCGAAGGCTCGGGCGGCCGAACTGGACGCCGGCCACAAGGAACTCCTCACCGCCGCGGAGGCCCGTCTCGCGGACGCCCGGCGCGCCCTCGTGGCGATGGAGGAACAGGCCCGGCACGGTCAGGAGGACGCGGAGGCCCGGGCGGCGGAGCTGCTGGCGCGGGCGCGGTCGCAGCGGGAGCGGATCGAGCGGGCGACGGAGCGGGTGCTGGGCGAGCACGGGGAGGCCCGGGAGGAGATCCACGCCCAGATGGACCACATCCGCACCTCCCTCGCGACCCTGACGGGCCGTCCGCCCCGGAGCACGGCGCCGGAGGACGGGGCGCCCGAGGACGCGGAGGCTGACGACAGCGGAGACCGGGCGCCCGAAGACGCGGGGCCCGACGACCGTGGGGACCGGGCGCCGGAGGGCCGGGACGCCGACGACGACTGAGCGGTCGTCGCCCCCGGCCTCATGCCTCCCCCGCCCGCTCCTCGTCCCTCAGGATCGGGAAGCGGCGCGGGGCGAGGATCAGCAGCACCACCAGGGCCAGCGCGGCGGCCCCCGCCGCGCCGAGGTACACGTAGTCGACGGCCGCGTCGATCGCGCGGCGGAGCGTGTCGTCCGCGTCGGCGAGGGTGGACGCGAGACCGTCCAGGTCCGTGCCCGCGCCGAGGCGGGCGGCCAGGACGCCGTTGGCGATCGCGCCGAAGAGGGCCGCCCCCACGCTCTGGCCGACCTGGCGGCAGAAGAGGACGGACGCGGTCGTCGTACCGCGCTCCTCGTACGGCACGGTCGACTGGACCCCGACGATCAGCGGGAGCTGGAAGAAGCCGAGCGCGCCTCCGAGCAGCAGCATGAGCAGGGCCGGCTGCCACGGTTCCCCGGGGAAGGGGAGGAAGGGGAAGGCGAGCAGCACGAGCAGCGCGAGGGTGATGCCCACGACCGCGGTGAGGCGGAAGCCGATGCGGTTGTACACGCGGTTGGACAGGGCGGCGGTGACCGGCCAGCTGAGGGTCATCGCGGAGAGGACGAAGCCGGCCGCCGTGGAGCCGAGGCCGAGGACGGCCTGGGCGTAGGTGGGCAGGAAGACGGTCGGGGCGACCATCACCAGGCCGAGCGCGCCGAGGGCCAGGTTGACCGCGGCGATGGTGCGGCGGCGCCAGATCCAGCCGGGGATGATCGGTTCGGCGGCCCGGCGTTCCACGACGACGGTCACCCCGGCGAGGGCGAGGGCGCCCGCGAAGAGGCCGAGGGAGGGCGGGGACAGCCACGGCCAGGCGACGCCGCCCTGGACGAGCGCGGTGAGCAGCAGGGTCCCGGTCGCGAAGACGGCGAGGGCGCCCGGCCAGTCGACGGAGACCTTCCGGGGTGCCGTGCCGGGCGCCCGCTCCGGCTCCACCAGGTACCGTCCGACCAGCCACAGGGCGACCAGACCGACCGGCAGGTTGAGCAGGAAGATCCAGCGCCAGTCGCCGTACCCCGCGAGGAGTCCGCCCGCCGCCGGTCCGGCGACCGAGGCGGTGGCCCAGACCGAGGAGAGCTTCGCCTGGATCTTCGGGCGTTCCTTCAGCGGGTAGAGGTCGGCGGCGATCGTCTGGATCGTGCCCTGGAGGGCGCCGCCGCCCAGGCCCTGGACGACGCGGAAGGCGATGAGCGAGCCCATGTTCCAGGCCGACGCGCACAGCAGGGAGCCGATGAGGAACAGGACGGTGCCGGCGATCAGGACCGGCTTGCGGCCGAAGGTGTCGCAGAGCTTCCCGTACACCGGCAGGGTCACGGTCACGGCGAGCAGATAGCCGGAGAACAGCCAGGAGAAGACGGAGAGGCCACCGAGGTCGCCGACGATCTGCGGCACGGCGGTCGAGACCACTGTGCCGTCGAGCGCGGTCAGGCCCATCACCAGCATGAGCGCCGCGACGACGGGGCCGCGTCCGCGCGGCGTGGTGGCCGATGGCGTGACCTGCCGCGTCGTCGTCCTGCTCACCCCGGAATCCCCTCTCCACGCATCGACCCATCCACCGCCGGGCCCGCCGACATCGGCGGCACCGACCTGAATGGGTCGTACATCTAATCTGTTCGGCTCAGCCTCTCACTCGATCCACGGGTGGAGAACCCCTAGGGGCACCTCCCCCATAGAGGGCAGGGCCCGTTCGTCCCGGCGGAGGACGAGGAAGTGCCCTGTCCGTCTTTAGCTTGTTCTTACGGATAACCCCAGGGCGAAGAGTGCGACGAGCACCAGTGACCAGCCGCCCCGGCTCCCCGGAGACTCGACATGAGCCCCACCCGACCTACGCGTTCCTGCGCAGACTCACCTATAGGAGACATACCGTGACTTCGGCTGTGACCATCCCCAAGCGCGGGGACACTGGAGGGAGCACGGCCGTCGCCGCGCGGGCGCGGCAGGTCGTCAAGGCTTACGGCGCCGGCGAGACGCGGGTCGTCGCGCTCGACCACGTCGATGTGGACATCGCCCGCGGGCAGTTCACCGCGATCATGGGCCCCTCGGGCTCCGGCAAGTCGACCCTGATGCACTGCCTCGCCGGGCTCGACACCGTCACCAGCGGCGAGATCTTCCTCGACGACACGCAGATCACCGGCCTCAAGGACAAGAAGCTCACCCAGCTGCGGCGGGACCGGATCGGCTTCATCTTCCAGGCGTTCAACCTGCTGCCGACCCTCAACGCGCTCGAGAACATCACGCTGCCGATGGACATCGCCGGCCGCCGCCCGGACCAGCAGTGGCTCGACCGCGTCGTGTCCACGGTCGGCCTCGCCGACCGCCTCAAGCACCGTCCCAACCAGCTCTCCGGCGGTCAGCAGCAGCGCGTCGCCGTGGCCCGCGCGCTCGCCGCCCGCCCCGAGATCATCTTCGGCGACGAGCCGACCGGAAACCTCGACTCCCGTGCCGGCGCCGAGGTGCTCGGCTTCCTGCGGCAGTCGGTCGACGAGCTCGGCCAGACCATCGTGATGGTCACCCACGACCCCGTCGCCGCCAGCCACGCCGACCGCGTCCTGTACCTCGCGGACGGCCGGATCGTCGACGAGATGTTCCGGCCCACCGCCGACGCCGTACTCGACCGCATGAAGGACTTCGACGCGCGCGGGCGGACGTCATGACCGTGCTCAAGACCTCGCTGCGCAACTTCTTCGCGCACAAGGGCCGCATGGCGCTCTCCGCCGTCGCCGTCCTGCTCTCCGTCGCGTTCGTGAGCGGCACGCTGGTGTTCACGGACACCATGAACACCACCTTCGACAAGCTCTTCGCCTCGACCGCGTCCGACGTCACGCTCAGCCCCAAGGACGGTGCGGTCGACGACGAGACCCCGCAGACCGGCCGCCCCGAGACCCTGCCGGCCTCCCTCGTGGAGCAGGTCCGCAAGGCCGAGGGCGTCAAGGCCGCCCAGGGTTCGGTCATCTCCCTGAGCGTGACCGTCGTCGACTCCCGCAACAACAACGTCGGACCCACCAGCGGTGCCCCGACGATCGCCGTCAACTGGAGCGCCAACGAGCTGCGTTCGGTGGACGTCGCCTCCGGCCACGAGCCGCGCGGCCCCACCGAGGTGATGGTCGACGCCGGCACCGCGGAGAAGCACAAGCTGAAGATCGGCGACGAGCTGCGCACCATCGCCGTCACCGGCGACTTCAAGGCGAAGATCTCCGGCATCGTCGAGTTCAAGGTCACCAACCCCGGTGCCACCGTCGTCTACTTCGACACCGCCACCGCGCAGCGCGAACTGCTCGGTAAGGAAGGTCTGTTCACCCAGATCACGGCCGACGCCGCGCCCGGGGTCAGCGACGAGAAGCTGAAGAGCAACATCGTCGCCGCGGTCGGCGGCGGCTACACGCTCCAGACGGCGGCCGAGGTCGCCGACGCGGGCCGCGAGGACGTCGCCGGCTTCCTCGACGTCATGAAGTACGCGATGCTCGGCTTCGCCGGGATCGCCTTCCTCGTCGGCATCTTCCTCATCGTCAACACCTTCTCCATGCTGGTCGCCCAGCGCACCCGCGAGATCGGCCTCATGCGGGCCATCGGCTCCAGCCGCAAGCAGGTCAACCGCTCCGTCCTCGTCGAGGCCGTCCTCCTCGGTGTCGTGGGCTCGATCGCCGGTGTCGCGGCCGGTGTCGGACTCGCCGTCGGTCTGATGGAGCTCATGTCCTCCATGGGCATGGAGCTGTCCACCGAGGACCTGACCGTGAAGTGGACGACGCCCGCCGTCGGTCTCCTCCTCGGCATCGTCGTCACCGTCCTCGCCGCGTACATCCCCGCCCGCCGGGCCGGCAAGGTCTCCCCGATGGCGGCCCTGCGCGACGCCGGCACCCCGGCCGACGGCAAGGCCGGCCTGGTGCGGGGCGGGCTCGGCCTGCTCCTCACGCTGGGCGGCGCCGCCGCGCTGTGGACCGCCACCCAGGCGGAGAAGGCCTCCGCCGGATCCCTCTGGCTCGGTCTCGGCATCGTCCTCTCCCTCCTCGGCTTCATCGTCGTCGGACCGCTCCTCGCGGGCGGCGTCGTCCGGGTCCTCGGCGCGATCGTGCTGCGGATCTTCGGTCCGGTCGGGCGGATGGCCGAGCGCAACGCGCTGCGCAACCCGCGCCGTACGGGTGCCACCGGCGCCGCCCTGATGATCGGGCTCGCGCTCGTCGCCTGCCTTTCGGTGGTCGGCTCGTCGATGGTCGCCTCGGCCACCGAGGAGCTGGACCGCTCGGTCGGCGCGGACTTCATCATCCAGTCCAGCAACGGCCAGCCGGTCATGCCGCAGGCCCAGGAAGCCGTCGAGAAGACGCCCGGCCTGCGCCACGTCACCGAGTACATCTGGGTCGAGGCGACGGTCAAGGACCCGCGGGGCAAGTCCGTGGAGAAGGGCCTGGTCGCCGCCGAACCGACCTACGCGCAGGACCTGCGACGCGACACGACCGCCGGCGAGCTCTCGGCCGCGTACGGCACGAACGCGATGTCGGTGGGCAGCGACTACGCCACCGAACACGGCGTGAAGGTCGGCGACGAGCTGACCGTCGCCTTCAAGGGCGGCGAGAGCGCGAAGCTGAAGGTCGCGGCGATCACCTCGGACGAGAACAACGTCGACAAGGGAGTGATGTACACCAACGTCACCACCGCGGCGCAGTATCTGGCCGCCGACAAGCTGCCCAAGAGCATGATCATGTTCGCGACGGCCGAGGACGGCAAGGAGAAGGAGGCGTACACGGCCCTCAAGGACTCGCTCGCCGCCTACCCGCAGTACAAGGTGCAGAACCAGGCCGACTACAAGCAGGACCTGAAGGACCAGGTCGGCCAGCTGCTCAACATCGTGTACGGCCTGCTCGCCCTCGCGATCATCGTCGCCGTCCTCGGCGTGGTGAACACGCTCGCCCTGTCGGTCGTCGAGCGGACCCGGGAGATCGGCCTGATGCGCGCCATCGGCCTCTCGCGCCGCCAGCTGCGCCGCATGATCCGTCTGGAGTCGGTGGTCATCGCCCTCTTCGGCGCCCTGCTCGGCCTCGCCCTGGGCATGGGCTGGGGCACGGCCGCCCAGAAGCTGCTGGCCCTGGAGGGTCTGGGGGTCCTGGAGATCCCGTGGCCGACGATCCTGACGGTCTTCATCGGCTCGGCGTTCGTGGGCCTGTTCGCGGCGCTGGTCCCGGCGTTCCGCGCGGGCCGGATGAACGTCCTGAACGCGATCGCGACCGAGTAGCCCCGAGGGGGCCACGGGGGTGCCCCCACGGGCTGTGCGGCCCCGGTCGACGTCACCCGACGCCGACCGGGGCCGTACGCATGTCCGCGCACCCTCTGAGTTCCGAGGATCACAGGGCGCGCTCACGTCCCTACGCTCGGCGTCACACTCAGTCACGAGGAGGTACGTGGTGAAGCGGAACATTCTGCGTCGAGTCGTCGTCGGTGCGAGCGCGCTCGGACTGTCGGTGACGGGCCTGGCCCTGGCGCCGACGGCGTCGGCGGCGTGGGGCGACTGCCCCTCCGGGAACGTCTGTGTCTGGAAGAACACGTCGTACTACGGGCTGCCCAAGAAGTCCGAGGGCGATCTCTCCAGTCTGTACTCGGCCGGTGGCCTGTCCATCCGCAACAACGGCGTGCGGGACCCCGGCGCCGACCACATCTGGTGGAAGGCCACTTACGCGAGCGGCCAGACCGTGTCCGGCTGCCTGCACTACCCGGAGAACGGCAGCACGGCGGGCACGTCGATCGTCCTGAACGGTGCCGTGACGCTGAACTACGCGAGGTGGGGCGGCGAGTGCTGACGCGTCCCCACTGATCCGGTGGGAACGAAGGAGGGCCGGGCGACCGGCCCTCCTTCCGCGTGCTCTCCACCCGGGTGACAGCAATCCTTCGCGCGAGTGACGGACCCACGTCGTAGGCTGGTCCCACCCGGCCGTCGTGCCGGCACCCCCGGCCCGTGAGACGTGTCGGGCTGTTCGCGTTGCCCGCTGTCGTAAACCCACCGGGATGGAAGTCCATGAGCCTGCACGGTCTGCTCGACCTCGTCGTCAAGGACGTGGCCCTCGCCGAGGCGGTGAAGGCCGCCGCCGACGGCAACCGTATGCACGTGGATCTGGTCGGCCCCCCGGCCGCGCGCCCCTTCGCGGTGGCCGCGCTCGCCCGCGAGGCGGGCCGGACCGTGCTTGCGGTCACCGCGACCGGCCGGGAGGCCGAGGACCTGGCCGCCGCCCTGCGCAGCCTCCTCGACCCGGACACGGTCGTCGACTACCCCTCCTGGGAGACGCTGCCCCACGAGCGGCTCTCGCCCCGCTCCGACACCGTCGGCCGGCGCCTCGCCGTGCTGCGCCGCCTCGCCCACCCGTCCGCGGACGACCCGTCCGCCGGCCCGGTCTCCGTCGTCGTCGCCCCCGTACGCTCCGTGCTCCAGCCGCAGGTCAAGGGCCTCGGCAACCTGGAGCCCGTCGCACTGCGCACCGGACAGACCGCGGACCTGAACGAGATCGTGGAGGGCCTCGCGGCCGCCGCGTACTCCCGGGTCGAGCTGGTCGAGAAGCGCGGCGAGTTCGCCGTCCGCGGCGGCATCCTGGACGTCTTCCCGCCGACCGAGGAGCACCCGCTCCGGATCGAGTTCTGGGGCGACGACGTCGAGGAGATCCGGTACTTCAAGGTCGCCGACCAGCGGTCCCTGGAGGTCGCCGAGCACGGCCTGTGGGCACCGCCCTGCCGTGAGCTGCTCCTGACCGACGAGGTGAAGCGGCGCGCCGCCGCCCTCGCGGAGGAGCACCCCGAGCTGGGCGAACTGCTCGGCAAGATCGCCGAGGGGATCGCCGTCGAGGGCATGGAGTCCCTCGCCCCGGTCCTGGTCGACGACATGGAGCTGCTGCTGGACGTCCTGCCGAAGGGTTCGATGGCCGTCGTGTGCGACCCCGAGCGGGTCCGTACGCGCGCCGCCGACCTCGTGGCGACGTCGCAGGAGTTCCTCCAGGCGTCCTGGGCCGCGACGGCCGGTGGTGGCGAGGCCCCGATCGACGTCGGCGCGGCCTCCCTCCGGGGGATCGCGGACGTACGGGACCGGGCGCGCGAGCTCGACATGATGTGGTGGTCGGTCTCCCCGTTCGCGGCGGACGAGACGCTCGACGCCGACACTGTGAAATTGGGCATGCACGCGCCGGAGACCTACCGCGGCGACACCGCCCGGGCGCTCGCCGACACCAAGGGCTGGCTCTCCGACGGCTGGCGCACGGTCTACGTCACCGAGGCGCACGGCCCGGCGACCCGCACGGTCGAGGTCCTCGGCGGCGAGGGCATCGCGGCCCGGCTCGACGCGGACCTCGCCGAGGTCTCCCCGTCCGTCGTCCATGTGGCGACCGGCTCCATCGACTTCGGCTTCGTCGACCCGGCGCTCAAGCTCGCCGTCCTCACCGAGACCGACCTGTCCGGGCAGAAGGCGGCCGGCAAGGACGGCCAGCGGATGCCGGCCAAGCGGCGCAAGACGATCGACCCGCTGACCCTGGAGGTCGGCGACTACATCGTGCACGAGCAGCACGGCGTCGGCCGGTACGTCGAGATGGTCCAGCGGACCGTGCAGGGCGCCACCCGCGAGTACCTCCTCGTCGAGTACGCCCCGGCCAAGCGCGGCCAGCCCGGCGACCGTCTGTACATCCCCACCGACCAGCTGGAGCAGGTCACCAAGTACGTCGGCGGCGAGGCCCCGACCCTGCACCGGCTCGGCGGCGCGGACTGGACGAAGACGAAGGCGCGCGCGAAGAAGGCCGTCAAGGAGATCGCCGCCGACCTGATCAAGCTGTACTCGGCGCGGATGGCGGCCCCCGGCCACGCCTTCGGCCCCGACACCCCCTGGCAGCGCGAGCTGGAGGACGCCTTCCCGTACGCGGAGACGCCCGACCAGCTGTCCACCATCGCCGAGGTGAAGGAGGACATGGAGAAGACGGTCCCGATGGACCGGCTGATCTGCGGCGACGTCGGCTACGGCAAGACGGAGATCGCCGTGCGCGCGGCGTTCAAGGCGGTCCAGGACGGCAAGCAGGTCGCGGTCCTGGTCCCCACCACCCTCCTCGTGCAGCAGCACTTCGGCACGTTCTCGGAGCGGTACTCGCAGTTCCCCGTCGTCACCCGCGCGCTCTCACGCTTCCAGACGGACACCGAGTCGAAGGCGACGATGGAGGGGCTGCGGGACGGCTCGGTCGACATCGTCATCGGCACGCACCGACTGTTCTCCTCCGAGACCAAGTTCAAGGACCTGGGTCTGGTCATCGTCGACGAGGAGCAGCGCTTCGGCGTGGAGCACAAGGAGCAGCTGAAGAAGCTCCGCGCCAACGTCGACGTCCTGACGATGTCCGCCACCCCCATCCCCCGTACGCTCGAAATGGCCGTGACCGGCATCCGCGAGATGTCGACGATCACCACCCCGCCCGAGGAGCGGCACCCGGTCCTCACCTTCGTCGGCCCGTACGAGGAGAAGCAGATCGGCGCGGCCATCCGCCGTGAACTCCTGCGCGAGGGCCAGGTCTTCTACATCCACAACCGGGTCGAGTCGATCGACCGGGCGGCGGCGCGGCTGCGCGACATCGTCCCGGAGGCGCGGATCGCGACCGCGCACGGCCAGATGTCGGAGTCGGCGCTGGAGCAGGTCGTGGTCGACTTCTGGGAGAAGAAGTTCGACGTGCTGGTCTCCACGACGATCGTCGAGTCCGGCATCGACATCTCCAACGCGAACACGCTCATCGTGGAGCGCGGCGACAACTTCGGGTTGTCGCAGCTGCACCAGCTGCGCGGCCGCGTCGGCCGTGGGCGCGAGCGCGGGTACGCGTACTTCCTCTACCCGCCGGAGAAGCCGCTGACCGAGACGGCGCACGAGCGGCTCGCGACGATCGCCCAGCACACCGAGATGGGCGCGGGCATGTACGTCGCGATGAAGGACCTGGAGATCCGCGGCGCGGGCAATCTGCTCGGCGGTGAGCAGTCCGGTCACATCGCGGGCGTCGGCTTCGACCTGTACGTACGGATGGTGGGCGAGGCGGTCGCCGACTACCGCGCTTCCCTGGAGGGCGGTGTCGAGGAGGAGCCGCCGCTGGAGGTCAAGATCGAGCTGCCGGTCGACGCGCACGTCCCGCACGAGTACGCGCCGGGCGAGCGGCTGCGCCTGCAGGCGTACCGCGCGATCGCCTCCGCCAACACGGAGGAGGACATCAAGGCGGTACGGGAGGAGCTCACCGACCGCTACGGCAAGCTCCCCGAGCCGGTCGAGAACCTGCTCCTGGTCGCCGGCCTGCGGATGCTGGCCCGCGCCTGCGGTGTCGGCGAGATCGTCCTCCAGGGCCCGAACATCCGCTTCGCGCCGGTGGAGCTGCGCGAGTCGCAGGAGCTGCGGCTCAAGCGGCTCTACCCGCGGACGGTCGTCAAGCCGGCCGTCCACCAGATCCTGGTGCCGCGCCCGACGAGCGGGAAGATCGGCGGGAAGCCGGTGGTGGGGCGCGAACTGCTGGCGTGGACGGGCGAGTTCCTGACGACGATCCTGGGGTCCTAGGGCGTGTTGCGAAAGTAGCGCCGTCCGCCCGCAGGGGGGCAGGCGGGACTTTCGCAACACGCCCTAGCGGCTCCGGCTCGGCCGTGCCCCGCTGCGGGGCACGGCCGGCAGGCCCGTCAGAGCGTGTCGAGGTCGAGTGCCTCGGCCATCGCCCTGTATCCGGCGTCGCCCGGGTGGAGATGGTCGCCCGAGTCGAAGGCGGGGAGCATCCGGTCCGGGTCGGACGGGTCGGCGACGGCACGGTCGAAGTCGACCACGGAGTCGTACGCGCCCGAGGTGCGGATCCACTCGTTGACCGCGTCCCGCTTGGCCTCGTTGACCGGGGTGTCGTAGAAGGAGCCCTTGATCGGCGTCAGCGTGGCGCCGACGACCTTGATGCCCCGGGCGTGGGCCTGGCGGATCAGGGAGCGGTGGCCCTCGATGAGCTGCTCGACCGACACCTCGGGAGTGGGGCCGCCGGGGAAGGTCGGGCCGCTGCCGCCGATGTCGTTGATGCCTTCGAGGACGATGACCGTCCGCACGCCCGGCTCGGTCAGGACGTCCTTCTTGAAGCGCTCGATGCCCTTCTCGCCCGCCCACGTCGTGTCGTTGGTGACCTGGTTGCCGCCGATGCCGTGGTTGAGGACGGTGCGCGGCTTCCCCGCGGCGGCGAAGCGCTCGGCCAGCTCGTCGGGGTAGCGGTTGTTCGCGTCCGGGCCCGAGCCCACGCCGTCGGTGATGGAGTCGCCGAACGTCACGATGCCGTCCCGGCGGGCGGGAGCGCCGCCGCTCACCTCGACGCCGGAGAGGTAGTACCAGGACTCGCTGCTCTCCTTGAACGCGGTGCCGTCGCGGTCGGAGCGGTGGTCGCCGTCCGCGCGGTAGCTGGTGGCGGAGGCGAAGTGGTGGAAGGTGGCCGGTCCGGTGGGCGCGGCCAGATAGAGGGTGACCGTCACCGACTCCAGCGCCTTCACCGTGAACGGCACGCCGTCGCTGAGGGCCGTCCCGCCGGCGGGGATCGTCACCGAGCGGCCCTTGTCGAAGGACAGCTGCCGGACCGAACCGGCCTTCACCGATGCGCCCTTGTCCGTGCGGGCCACGGTCGCGCCGGTGATCCGCAGCGGGGTCGTGCCGTAGCGGTTGGACAGCTCGATCCGGGCCTTGGTGCCGGCGGTGGTGACCCGGACGACCTGGCGGACCGTGTGGTTCGAGAAGCCCTGCTGGGACCAGTTGGGGGCGAAGGGGGCCGCCGGGGCGTGCGGCGAAGTGGCCCAGGCGCCGCGCCACACGGCGTCGTGCCGGTACTCGGCCGCGACGGCGCCGCCGGACGGAACGGCGGCCAGGACGGCGGCGCTTAAGGCGGCGACGGTCGTGAGGCGTACGGACGTGGCCAAGGTCTTCGTGGTCTTCGTAGTCATGTACGTGACCAAGTGGAGCGCGACTCCGCTTATTCCTGGGCCGGTTGGGCGGTGTCGGACGCGAACAGCAGGCCGGCGAGGGTGTGGAAGACCTCCTCGGGGTCCTGTTCGCCGATCGGGCCCGCGAGGTTGTGGCTGAGCAGCAGGGTGGCGAAGCCGTGGGCCAGTGACCAGGCCGCGACGCCCGCGAGGCGCGGATCAGGGCCCCGGCCGTCGGCCGGCACGCCCGCGATGCCCGCCCGGAGCCCCGAGCCGGCCCGGTCCTTGGCGGCGAGCAGCTCCGGATCGTCGGGCCGGTGCAGATCCGGCTGGAACATCACCTGGAAGTGCGCCGGGTGCTCGGCGGCGAAGCGCACGTAACGCACCCCCGCGTCCTTCAGGTCCTCCGCCTCGGCGAGGGCCGCCGCCAGCAGGTCGAACCCTTCGGTGGCGACGGCCGTGAGCAGTCCCGCGCGGTCCTTGAAGTGGTGGGCCGGGGCCGCGTGCGAGACGCCCGCGCGGCGCGCCAGGTCGCGCAGGCTCAGGGCGGAGGGGCCCTCGGTGGCGATGACGTCGAGGGCGGCGGTCAGGATCGCCTGCCGCAGGTCGCCGTGGTGATAGGTGCTCCGACTGCTCATGAACAGCAGCCTACGCCGTATCTAGGCATTGACAAGTTCGCCGGGCGGGAGCAATCTAGTCATCGTCAAGATGAGGTCGCAGTCGAGGAGGCGGACATGAGCACCGAGATCGGTACGACGGCTGAGCGCACCGTGGAGCCCGGACGCGTACGGCAGATGTGGCATCTGCTGGAACCCCTGCACGCGCTGCTCTACTACGCCCCCGAGGCTGTCGAGGAGGCCCGCGCGCTCGGCCACGACGTCGCGGAGCGCTGGCCCGGCTACTTCGCCTGGCGTGCCGCGCCCCTCGGTCCGGCCGGGGCCGAGCGGGTCGGCTCCGCGTTCTACAGCTTCAGCCCGGAGATGGTGGCCCGTTACGTGCCGGGGATCTGGCGGACCGCCGCGCCCGCCGACGTGCTGGAGGCCCGGCTGCGCGCCGTCGACCGCGCCTACCGCGCCCTCCTCGGCCCCGAGGTCGTCGACGGGCCCGACCTCGCCGAGGCGGCCGCGCTCGCCCGGCGGGCCGCCAAGGCCGCCGTGACGGCCGGCCGCCCGCTCGCCGCCGCCAACGCCGAGCTGCCCTGGCCCGAGGCCCCGCACCTGGCGCTCTGGCAGGCGGCGACGATCCTGCGCGAGCACCGCGGGGACGGCCACCTGGTCGCTCTCCTCGCCGCCGGTCTGGACCCGGTCGAGTCCCTGGTCTCCTTCGCGGCCGTCGGGGCCGCCTCCGAGCAGACCTTCGCGAGCCGCGGCTGGAGCGAGAACGCCTGGTCGGCGGCGCGCGACCGGCTGACCGCCCGCGGTCTGCTCGCCGCCGACGGCTCGGTCGCCGACGCGGGGCGCGCCCTGCGCGAGCAGGTGGAGCTGCGTACGGACCAACTGGCCGCCGCCCCCTGGGCCGCCCTCGGTCCCGAGTCCACCGCCCGGCTCGCCGAACTCCTCGGCGGCCCCTGGCTGGCCGTCATCGGCTCCGGGCTGCTGCCCGGCGAGAACACCCTGGGGATCGGCAAGATCTGAGGTCGGGAGAGTGCCGGGCGGAGGGCGTCCGGGACGGGAGGCACGGGGTGGAAGGCGTCCGGGCGGAAGGCGCCCGGGCGGAAGGCGCCCGGGCGGAAGGCGCCCGGGCGGAAGGCGTCCGGGCGGAAGGCCCGGGATGGAAG
>NZ_JBHTTQ010000071.1:0-40288 GCF_042794475.1 Streptomyces sp. NPDC056527 | reverse complement strand
CCCCGGGGAGGCGAGGCCGGCCGATCGGAGGATCCGGTGGGGTCGTCACGCGGAGGCGGTGGGCACCCGGCCGAAGACCCGTCCGCCGAGGTCGATGCCGGCGATGGCGCCGCTCGCGTCGCGGGAGAAGAAGCCCCGCTGCCCCGCCAGTCCGCCCGCGGTGACGATGAACTCGTCGCCGCCGCCGGGCAGCAGGCCCATGGCGGCCGGCTCGTAGTCCGCGGGCATCTCGTAGTCGGCCGCCGCACGGATCTCCGGCTTGATCCCGGCCGCCAGGGTCAGCTCCGCCCCGTCGGTGGCGACGGCGAGCGCCATGGCGTCGTTCTCGTACGCTCCGACCACCTCCTGGGCCCGCGCCGCCTCGTACGGAAGCGGCTCCGGGTCCTTGTCCACGACGCCGAGGCAGTGCTCCAGGGCCCAGCGGACGGCGGCCCGGTTGAAGGGGATGCCGTCCGGGCCCGCGTTGGACATGGCGACGACGGCGAAGTTCCGCTCGGGCACGAGCAGCAGCTCGACGAACTGGCCGTTGACCGAACCACCGTGCTCGATCGTCCGCACGCCGTCCACCTCGCGCAGGAACCAGCAGATGCCGAAGCCGTCGCCGAGGTTGCTGCCGCGCAGCTCGACCGTCTGCTCCCGCATCCGGTGCAGCACCTCGGTCGGCAGAAGCCGCTCGCCACTCGCCGCGAGACCGTCGCCGAGCTGGAACCGGGCCCAGGCGAGAACGTCCGACGCGGAAGAGGCGAGACCCCCGCCGGGGTTGTTGGCCCGGGTGAGCTTCCACTCCCTCGCGACGGCGAGGTCGCCGTCCTCATCGGGGTTGTGGCCCACGGCGAACCGCCGGGTCATGACCTCGGCGGTGCCGAAGAAGCTGTGCGAAAGCCCCAGCGGCTCGACGAGCAGCGAGGCGATGGCGCGCTCGTACGTCAGGCCAGTGACGTTCTCCAGCACCCGCCCGAGCAGGTTGAAGGCGGCCTGGCTGTACGAGGCGCGGGCGCCGGGCTCACCTACGAACTGCAGCTCGGCCATCTTCGCCACGAAGGCGGCCAGGGCGTCGTCGCCGTCCCCGGTGTCGACGATGAGGTTCCAGTCGAGGCCCGAGGTGTGGTTGAGCAGGTTCAGGACGGTGATCTCGGCCGCCGCCTTCTCATCGGCCAGCACGAGCTCGGGAACGTAGCGGCGCACCGGCGCGTCCAGCTCGACCCGGCCGTCGGCGACCAGCCGCATCAGCGCGGTCGCCGTGAAGGTCTTCGTCGCGGAGCCCAGCAGGAAGAGCGTGTCCTCGTCCACCGGGAGCGGGTTGTCGAGGCTGGTCACGCCATGGCTCGCGAAGGTCTCGCGACCGTCCGCCCACACGCCCACGGAGACACCGGGGATGGCGAACGTCGTGGCCGTCCGGGCGACGAACTCGGTCAGCTCGGCCTGGGACTTCTCGGTGATGCCGGCACTCATGGGGTTTCTCCTGATCGGGTGTCGTCGTTCTCGATGACCACGACGATGCCCGGGCGTCCTGACAGTCCGCCGACCGGGCGCTGACAGGCGGAGCGATCGCCTGTCAGCGCGCGGCGCCGCCCGTCAGCCCCTTCTTCGAATCACCGCGCGATCTCGTCCGCGGGGCCCATGACGATCACCGGTTCCTTGGCCGGGTCCAGTTGGCGCAGCAGCTGTCGCATGACGTCGGTGGTCAGGGAGATGCACCCCTGTGTGGGGCCGCCGTGGTCGACATGGATCCAGACGCCCCCGCCTCGCTCCTCGCCGAGCGGGCGTTCCTTGTCCAGCGGGGTCGTTCCGGAGACGCGGTTGTAGTCGATGGCGACCACGTAGTCGAACGACCCTTCAAGGGATTCGCCGAGGAACCCGGTGCCGGGTGAGACGAACTGCTCGTCCTGGTCGTACGGCAGCAGCGCTCCGGGATCCGCCATCAGACCGCCCGCGTCGCCGAGGGTGAAGACGCCGATGGGGGTGCGCAGATCGCCGATCGTGTGGTCGTTCGTCCAGCCTCGCAGCGCGTTGTGCGCGGCCCATGGACCGCCGGCGCGCTGCCACCGCTTGGCCCCGTCCAGCTCGTAGAGCACCGCCTTGGCCACATTGGTGTTCCGGGTCTCCCCCGTGACGACGAACACCTGGCGTGTCCCGTCCGGGATTCCCGTACGGGTGGCGGGGCCGAGACCGGGAGGGCCGGCGGGGCGGGCCGCAGGCGCCGCGGGCCGGGGCGCCGCGGCCCCGGAACCCGCGTTCTTGGCGGCGGCGCGGGGCGGGGCGGGTGGCGTGGATTCCTCGGGTGACACCGTCATGTAGCCGACTACGGCGAGTGTCGCGCACAGGGCGGCGGTCAGCCCACGGCCGGGGCGTACCTTCCTGACAGGCATGGGGCGGCATCCTCCGGGCTCGGAACGACAATGCGGCGATGTGTACCCGGTCCGTGCACGCCTCTGTCGGAAGAGCGGATTACTCACCCGACCGGGGCAGAGCCGGCGGATCACCGAGGTCGTTTCTGAACAGCCGTCAGAGAGGGCGACACCCTCCCGCGAGGCGCCGGCGCGCCGTCAGGAGGGAGCGCCGCCCAGCCTCTCCCTCCACCGGGGGCGGCTGGGTGAGGGTCATGATCCGGTGTCAGGCGGGGGCGGGAGTCTCGTCGAGCTCCCAGGCGTGGCGCTTGAACTCGCGGACGAAGTCGGGGTGGTCCTCCCAGTTGCGGGCGACTCCCCGCAGGACGTCCCAGTTGTGCTCCAGGGCCTGGTCGATGATGTTCCGCATCGCCGGGTCGGCCGCCGCCCGCTGCTCGGCGAGGCCCTTGACGGCGGCCGCGGCCTTCACGGTGCCGAGGAGGGCCCGCAGGGCGCGGGAGGTGTCGTCCATGCCGAATCCGTGGTCACTGCCGTTCTCGGGGTCGAACAGCGGCCGGAGACGGTCCTCGATGAACGCGGTGATCCGCTCGAAGTGCTGGACGTCCATCGGGTTCTCCCTCTCGCCGCTCCATCACGGACCGGCCTGTCGCATGCTTCCGTCGTCCACGCGGTGCTTCCTCCGCGCCCTGTGATTATCCCTGTCGTCTACGGGAGCGACGGCGGGGCCATCCGTACGTCGTGCCACAGAGCGTGCGCGGCGCTCGCGCCCTCGGTGCGGTCGTCGGGCACGGCCCAGACGTGGACGACGGGTGCTCCGGCGTCGGCGAGCGGCGCCCACCCCGGGTCTCCGGTGGCCGCGAAGGCCGCCCAGGCGTCGACCATGCGTCGGGACAGCGCACGATCGTCGGCGTCGGCGGGGCCGCCGGTCAGGAAGTCGACGCCCGTGGCGTCCAGGGTCCCGAGGGCGAAGGGCACGTCGGCCGCGTGCCAGGCGCGCACCGGGCTGCCGTCGGGGCGGGTGGGACGGCGGTCGAAGCGGGACAGGAACGTGCGGCCGCCCGCGCGGGCGTGGGCCTCGGCGAGGCGGACGGTGGGCAGGGTGAAGACCGCGTCGCCCGCGAGGGCGAGGAAGACGTCGAGCACCGGCGCGCCGGGCATGAGGGCGTGGTAGGCGGCGACGAGGCCCGGGGGAAGGCCGTAGTCGGCGGCGAACCGGTCGAGGCCGTCGTCCGTGGCGACCGGCGGCATGGTGCCCACCTGGTGCATCAGCCAGTACTCCTCGGTGGTGTGGCAGACGAGGAGGTCGACGGGGCGGGACGCGCTTTCGGCGGTCGGGGCCTCGACCGGGTCCCGGCTCAGCAGCTCGCCGTCGAGGACGGGTCCGTAGAGGACGGTGTCGTAGTGGAGGAAGCCGGATTCGGGATCCCCGGCGTACCGTGCCACCACCCGGTCCGAGGCTTCGACGAGGGCCTGCGGGGTCGTGGACAGCAGGCCGTCCGCGGTGGGGGCGACACCCGCGGCGTCGGCCACCTCTCGGGCCAGGCGCGCGGCGAGCTCCGGCGGGAAGAACGCGTCGGGGACGCTGTGGGCGATGGCGCGGTGGAAGAGTCCGTCGGCCCGCGCGCTGCTCATCAGAGAGGCGATCGAGCCGCCGCCGGCGGACTGGCCCGCCACAGAGACGTTCTCCGGGTCGCCGCCGAAGGCGGCGATGTTGTCGCGCACCCACTCCAGCCCCGCGATCTGGTCGAGCAGCCCCCGGTTGTCGGGGAAGCCGGGGACATGGCCGAACCCCTCGAATCCGAGTCGGTAGTTGCACGTCACCACGGTGAGTCCGGCGCGCGCGAGGGCCGTCCCGTCGTAGTCGGGCTGGGCCGAGGAGCCGAAGGTGTAGGCGCCGCCGTGGATCCAGAAGAGCACGGGCCGCGGCTGCGAGGTGTCCGCCGTGGACCAGATGTTGAGGGTGAGGACGTCCTCCAGGTCGGCGCGCCAGACGGGGGCGCCGGGCAGCTCCGCCGACTGCGGCGCCACCGGCCCGAAGCGGGTGCAGTCCCGTACCCCGTCCCAGGATCCGGCGGGCATCGGCGCCCGGAAGCGGCCGGCGCCGAACGGCGGTGCGGCGTACGGGATGCCCAGAGCGACGCGCAGGCCGTCGGCGACCACACCTCGCACCGGCCCTTGCTTCGTCACCACGATGTCCTCGGCGGCATGCGCACGCACAGGCGGAACTCCCCCTCATGTCCGTTGCCGCCGATGTCTCCGTGCGGCAGGACACCCTCGCACGGGGCCGGGGGCCGGGCAATCGAATAAAGATCATCCCGGAGCCGCGGCGTCCGGCTCCGCGGCATCGAGGTCCAGGGGCTGTTCGGCCCAGATCACCTTGCCCTCCGCCGTGTAGCGGGTTCCCCAGCGCCGGGTGAACTGGGAGATCAGGAAGAGGCCGCGGCCGCCCTCGTCGGTGGTGCGCGCGTGGCGCAGATGAGGGGAGGTACTGCTCGCGTCGAAGACCTCGCAGATCAGGGTGCGTTCGAGGATGAGACGCAGCCGGATCGGTCCCGAGGCGTGCCGGATGGCGTTGGTGACCAGCTCGCTGACGACGAGTTCGGTGGTGAAGGCGAGTTCCTCCAGCCCCCACGCCGCCAGCTGGCGTGCGGCCATCACCCGGGCGCGGGCCACGACGGCCGGGTCGGCGGGCAGCTCCCACACGGCGACCTTCCCGGCCGCCAGGCTGCGGGTCCTGACCAGGAGCAGGGCCGCGTCGTCGGTATAGGGCCTGGTGGGGGCCAGTTCGTCGACGACGCTGCGGCAGAGCTCGTCGAGCGGCAGGTCCCGCGTCCGCAGGACGCGGACCAGCCCTTCCCTGCCCGCGCCGGGCGCGGCGATCAGGCCCTCGGTGTAGAAGGCCAGCACGGTGCCCTCCTCCAGGGGCAGTTCCACGGACTCGAACGGCAGTCCCCCGATGCCCAGGGCCGGGCCGGACGGCAGCTCGGGGAACTCGATGGTTCCGTCGGGGGCGACGACCGCGGGCGCGAGATGGCCGGCGCTCGCGAGGTCGCAGCTCAGGCTGACGGGGTCGTAGACCGCGTACAGGCAACTGGTCCCGACGGCCCCGAGGTTGGCCTCGCCTCCGATCCCGGCCTCCCGCCCTTCCCGTGTCGCCTGGAGGACGAGGTCGTCCAGGTGGGCGAGGAGTTCCTCGGTCGACAGATCGAGGTCCGCGAGGGTCCGTACGGCGGTACGGAGCTGGCCCATGGTCGCGGCGGCCTCGATGCCGTGCCCGGGCACCTCGCCCACGACGAGGGCGACGCGGGCTCCCGACAGGGGGATGACGTCGAACCAGTCACCGCCGAGGCCGGAGAGTTCGTCGGCGGGACGGTAGAACGCGGCCGCGTCGACGGCTTCCTGCTCCGGCACACCGTGCGGGAGGAGACTGCGCTGGAGGACGAGCGCGGCGGCCCGTTCGCGCGCGTAGCGGCGGGCGTTGTCGAGGCAGACGGCGGCGCGGGCGACGATCTCCTCAGCGAGCCGCAGATCGTCCTCGTCGAACGCCTCGTCCCGCCGGGAGCGGAAGAACGTGGCCACGCCGAGGGTGACGCCCCGAGCGAGGATCGGCACGACCATGGCCGTGTGCGCCACGGGGTCGGTGGAGGGCCGCCCCACGGAGTCCGCGGTCGGTCGTGGGGCGGGCTCGGCGGCCGGTCGGGTGGCGGGCTCGGCCGACGACCCTGTCTCGGATTCGAACGATGGTCGTGTCGCGGACTCGGCGGTCGGCCCCGTCGCGGATTCGGCGGAGGGGGACGGCGCTGGCCCGGGGGACGAAGGCCGTACGGGCTCGGCGGGTGCGGACCGTACCGGTCCACCCGAAGCGGGCGGTGCGGTCTCGGCATCCACGACCTGCCGCCCGGCTCCCGTGGGCACGATCGGTCCCGTACCGTCGCCGCGTGCCGGCCCCCTGGCCGGGAGCGCCGACTCCCGGCCTGCGGAGTCCAGTCGGGCGGCGCGCCAGGACCGGCCGTGGGCCAGGCAGCCGATCTGGGGGGACGACGGCAGATAGGCGGTCTCCTCGCCCGGCTCCACCACCGCCTCGGACGCGCCCGCGCGCAGCATCTGGACCCCCGCGCGCACCAGCCGCACCGCGGTGGCCCCGGCGGTCGGTCCAGGGGACGGCTCGGCGCCCCGGATGACGGAGTCCAGCAGATCGACGGCCACGAAGTCGGCGAGGCCGGGCACCGCCACATCGGAGAGGTCCTGAGCGGTCCCCACGACGTCCAGGCTGCGGCCGATCCGTTCGCTCGCCAGCGCCATCAGGGCGAGCCGGAGGCGCGCGCGGTAGCGGTCGGTGATGTCGACGACCGCGTAGCAGACCCCGAGCGGGCGGCCGTCGTCGTCCTCGAGCCGGATGAACGACATGGCATGGGCGTGGTCCCGGCCGGGATCGGCCCGGGTGCGGCCCACGTGTTCGTACCCCGTGATCGGGTCGCCCGTCGCGAGGACCTGGCGCATCTTCGACTCGAGGAGCTCCGCGTTGAGACCGGGCTGGATCTCCGCGAGCCGTCGGCCGCGGCGCTCGTCGGAGCGGCCTCCACCGAAGTGCTCCAGCGCGGTGTTGGACCAGACGCAGCGCAGCTCGGTGTCGACCAGCGCGAGTCCGACGGGGGCCTCGGTCACCATCCGCTCCAGCAGCGCGGGCCCCATGGACCGTGCCGCTCCGGCGGCCACGGCCAACCAGCGTGCCGGTGTCGCGTCCTCGGGCAGGGGCAGCAGGGTGACGTCGACGGTGATGTCACGGCCGTCGCGGTGGCGTGCCAGCAGGACACCCGACCAGCCGCCGTCCGTGGTGCAGCTCTCCGCGATGGCGGGCAGACGCGCGACCTCTTTCGGCGCGAGCAGGGACTCCACGTGCCGGCCGCGCAACTCCTCGGGTGAGTGGCCCAGGAACCGCTCGGCGGTGTCCGGGCGGCCGATGACGACTCCGCCCGCGTCGAAGAGGAGGACGACGGAGTCCGCGACGCCGAACGCCGGCGCCTGCCCGGTGGTGTCCTTTTCCTCGGGTCTCCCCACGGCCGTCGGCTCCGTTCTCGGCTCCCACCCTGTTTTTCCCTTTTATCACACTGCGCACTCTTCCTTCCGGGTGCTGCGCGGGCGTCACCCCTTCGGCGGACGGTCCGGGTTCCCGAGCGGCCGGAGAGGTTAGTCAGCACTCAAGGACCGAAGACCCGGGAGGCGGGCACGTGACTCGACCGAAGATCCTCGTGGTGGGCGCCGGCTTCGCCGGGGTCGCCTGCGTGCGTCGACTCGAGCGGCGGCTGACCGCGCGGGAGGCGCAGATCTCGCTGCTCACGCCGTTCTCGTACCAGCTGTATCTGCCGCTGCTCCCCCAGGTGGCTGCCGGGGTGCTGACTCCTCAGTCGGTCGCGCTGTCGCTGCGGCGGAGCGAGCGGCACCGGACGCGGATCATTCCGGGCGGCGCGGTCGGTGTGGACACCGCGGCGAAGGTCTGTGTCGTCCGGACGATCACCGGCGAGCTCGTGAACGAGACGTACGACCATCTGGTGCTGACGCCCGGCAGTGTGACGCGCACCTTCGACATCCCCGGTCTGAGCGAGCACGCGCGGGGGATGAAGACGCTCGCCGAGGCGGTGTACATCCGTGACCATGTGATCGCCCAGCTCGATCTCGCCGACGCGGGCCAGGACGAGGCCGAGCGGGCGGCACGGCTGTGCTTCGTGGTGGTGGGCGGCGGATACGCGGGGACGGAGACGGCCGCCTGTCTGCAGCGGCTCACGCACAACGCGGTCAAGCGGTATCCGCGCCTCGATCCGAAGCTGATCAAGTGGCATCTGGTGGACCTGGCCCCCAAGCTCATGCCCGAGCTCGGCGACAGACTCGGCGGCGCGGCGCTGGAGATCCTGCGCCGGCGCGGGATCGAGGTGTCGCTCGGCGTCTCGGTCGCCTCGGTGGACGACGACGCGGTGACGCTCACCGACGGCCGGGTGCTGCCGAGCCGGACATTGATCTGGACGGCCGGGGTGGCCGCCAGCCCGCTGATCGGCACTTTGGGCGCGGAGACGCTGCGGGGTCGACTCGTGGTGACGCCGGACATGGTCGTGCCCGGTCTGGACGGGGTGCATGCCCTGGGCGACGCCGCGGCCGTGCCGGACCTGGCCAAGAAGGAGGAAGGGGCGATCTGCCCGCCGACCGCGCAGCACGCCCATCGGCAGGGCAAGCAGGTCGCCGACAATCTCGTGGCGACCCTGCGGGGAGAGCCGACGTACCCGTACTTCCACCGGGATCTCGGCCTGGTGGTGGATCTGGGCGGGCGGGACGCGGTCTCGAAGCCGCTCGGCGTGGAGCTGCACGGGACGGCCGCGCAGGCGGTCGCCCGCGCGTACCACTGGGCGGCGCTGCGGACCCAGGTGGCCAAGGCGCGGGTGATGACGAACTGGCTGCTCAACGCCGTGGCCGGCGACGACTTCGTCCGTACGGGGTTCCTGGCGTCCCGGTCCGGAACACTGGCCGACTTCGAGTACACCGACGCCTACCTCACCCCTGAACAGGTCCGGGAGCACACCGCGGCTCTACGCGCTCAGGGCTGAGGCGGCGCTTCCTGCGGGCACCGCGAACACGCTCCGGCCGGCCGTCGCCGCCACGGCCCGGGTCCACTCGGGTTCGGCCGGCCCGGGCGCCGGTGGGTCAGAGCCAGCCGTTGCGGCGGAAGCTGCGATGGAGGAGGACGCAGGCGGTGGCCATCGCGACGAGGACGATCGGGTAGCCGTAGGTCCAGCGGAGTTCCGGCATGTGCTCGAAGTTCATCCCGTACACCCCGCAGACCATCGTCGGGACGGCGATGATCGCCGCCCACGCCGTGATCTTGCGCATGTCCTCGTTCTGGGCGACGGTCACCTGCGCCAGGTGTGCCTGGAGGATCGAGTCGAGCAGGGCGTCGAAGGACGTGATCTGTTCCGTGACCCGGGAGAGATGGTCGGCGACGTCACGGAAGTACGGCTGTATGTCGGGGCCGACGAGCGCCAGCGGCTGGGCGGCGAGGGCCTGCAGAGGACGGTCGAGAGGGGTCACCGCCCGCTTGAGTTCGAGGAGTTCCCGCTTCAGCTGGTAGACGCGACCGGCGTCGCCGCGGGACGACTGTTCGCTGAAGACGGCCGTCTCGACCGCGTCGATGTCGTTCTGCACGGCGTCGGCGACCGCGAGGTAGTCGTCCACCACATGATCGGCGATGGCGTGCAGGACGGCCGCGGGCCCCTTGGCCAGTTGCTCGGGCTCCGCCTCCAGCGCTTCGCGCAGCGGGCCGAGCGAGCCGTGCCGTCCGTGCCTCACGGTGATGACGAAGTCGGCGCCGGTGAAGACCATGAGTTCGCCGGTGTCGACGACCTCGCTGGTGGCGGTCAGCTCCTCGTGCTCGACGTAGCGGACCGTCTTGAAGACGGAGAAGAGCGTCTGGTCGTACCGCTCCACCTTCGGCCGCTGATGGGCATGCACGGCGTCCTCGACGGCCAGTGGATGCAGCCCGAACAGCTCGGCGAGTCCGGCGAACTCCTCGACGGACGGCTCGTGCAGCCCGATCCAGACGAACCCCTCGCCGGACTTGCGCACCCGCCGGACCGCCTCTTCCGCGGGGCAGGGACCCTGCTGCCGCGCCCCGTCCTCGTACACCACACAGTTGACGACCGCGGTCCCCAGCGGGGAGCGTGCCGGGTGGCTGAGGTCGACGGTTCGGCGGTAGGCGCGCCGGACGGTGCGCCGGAGGTTGCGGATGATGGGCACGTGGGGCTCCTCAGGACGATCAGCGGTCAGTGTGCCATCCACCGACCGTGAGCGGGACTCCTGACAAATGTCACGGGGTTCCTGTGCACAAGATCCTCCCGAGGGTGGAGGGCCGGCCGGGCTGCCCGGACGAGGATGAATCCACCGCATTCAACGAGGGAAGCAGGATCCACCCATGTCTTCGTCCCGCAGGGCCCGACTTTCGTCCGTCGCCGCGGCCACCCTGATAGCCCTCTCCGCATCGGCGTTACCGGCACAGGCCGTCGCCGCCGGGCCCGGCTCGCCCACGGCCGCGTCCCCCGCCTCGGCGGCCCTCCCCGGACACGGCCTCGACCGCGCGGCGCTGCGCGGCTCGCTCGACGCCTTCCACAAGGCGGGGATGTTCGGCGCCTACTCGGCGGTCCGCGACGGTTCCGCGCAGTGGCGGGGAGCCACCGGCTTCGCCGACGTCGACAGCCGTCGCCCCGCGCGCCCGGACCTGGAGCACCGGGTCGGGAGCATCACCAAGACCTTCACCTCGGTCGCCGTCCTTCAACAGGTGGGCGCCGGACGCATCGAGCTGGACGCTCCCGTCGGCCGCTACCTTCCGGACGTCGTCCCCGGCGAGCGAGGCCGGCAGGTGACCGTACGGATGCTGCTCAACCACACCAGCGGCATCGCCGACTACGTCCTGCCCGCCTTCCCCGGCATCATCGAGAACCCCGGCAAGACCCTCGACGAGAACCGGCTGCGTCACATGGCCCCCGAGGAACTCGCCCGCCTCGGCCTGGCTGCCCCGCCCGTCGTGCAGCCCGGGAAGCACTCGTACTCCAACACCAACTACATCCTGGCGGGGATGATCCTGGAGCGCGTCACGGGCCAGAAGGCCGAGGCGTACATCACCCGGAACGTCATCCGCAAGGCCGGCCTGCGGCACACGTACTTCCCGCGATCGGCGTCCCTCCAGGGTCCGCACGCCAAGATGTACGAGTCGTTCTTCGGCCTGATCGACCCGCCCCGCGACTACAGCGTCTACGACATGTCGTGGGCCGGGACGGCCGGCGCCCTCGTCTCGACCACGGGTGACCTCAACGACTTCTACCGCGCGCTGTTGAAGGGGCGGCTCCTCGGCGCGGCGGAGCTGCGCGCGATGAAGACCACCGTCCCGGCCTACGAGACGGAGCCGGGCGAGGAGCCGAGGATGCGCTACGGCCTGGGGATCTACACCCTGCAGATGCCCAGCGGCGGCTGGTACTGGGGCCATGACGGCGGTGTCTTCGGCGCCGGCACCTGGGCTCTGTCCACCGAGGACGGCCGTCGTCAGGTCGCCATCGGCTACAACTTGATGAAGTACCAGCGCTTCGACGAGCAGGGCCGTCCGCTTCCGGACCCCGTCACCGACGCGCTGGTGGCCCACGTCGACGGTGCTCTGTCCGGCG
Organism: Streptomyces sp. NPDC056527; assembly: GCF_042794475.1. Taxonomy (NCBI): domain Bacteria; kingdom Bacillati; phylum Actinomycetota; class Actinomycetes; order Kitasatosporales; family Streptomycetaceae; genus Streptomyces; species Streptomyces sp. NPDC056527. The sequence goes on along the minus strand of NZ_JBHTTQ010000071.1, from coordinate 28,743 downwards.
CTCCCGCGCCCGCCCGCGGTGATGCTCCCGCGTCCGCCCGTGGTGTGGCGCCGCAGCGTGCCGAGGCGCTGACCTCCCTGCCGATCGGTCCGGACGCGATGCACCAGGCGTCCTTCCGGTAGACATGCTCCTTCCGGGAGTCCCGGCTCCCGGCCGCCCCCCGGCGGCCGGGAACCGGCGTCAGCGGGACTGCAGGGCGTCCAGGGCGACGGCCTGCGCTATCGCCAGGCGGCGATCGAGGTGCTCGTCGCCGATCTCCAGGACGTAGCGGTCCCGCAGGCCGAACTGCTTGTTCACCGACATGACCGGGCGGCCCTCGGCGGCGAAGTCGAAGTGGTACGGCCAGGCGAACGGCACCACGTCGACGAACGGGATCAGGTCCCAGACCCGGCGCACGACGGCCACGGTCCTGTTCCGCTCCACGCCCGTGGTCTCGGCGGCGGCGCCCTCCTGGCTCATGTGCCAGGTGCTGCGCAGCAGGGAGGCGGCGAAGTTCTTGCGGAGCGTGCCGACGGGGCTGCCCGAGGCCGCGTGTATGTCGTAGGTCGCGCCGAGGTCCACGACCTGCCGGGCCCGGAAGGTGAAGAGGACCTGCCGCTGGGACTCGTCCGTGTAGAAGGTGATCTGCTCCTTGAGAGCCATCCTCTTCTGGTGGGCGAACGCCACGATCTCGCCGTCGGCGCCGTCGGGTCCGGCCGCGTGGACCACGTACCGATTCGCCATCGGCGTGAGCTTCTGTCGGATGTGGAAGCGGTGCTGCGACTGCTCGAGACCCACGGGTGCACTCCACCTTCGTCGTTGATTTCACGACGATGATCGCGCCCGGTCCGAGACCGCCGCAGTCATCGAAAGTCGCTTCCCGGTTCGACTATCGTTGGGCGTGTTCCGGGGGCCCGGGGGCGCGGGGGGCGTCCCGTCCACCGGGCGGGGGTCAGACCGGGGACGCCGCGAGGAGGGCGCCCTCGGTGATGAGGGCGGTCGAGCCCGGGGCCGTACAGGCGTAGGCGCCGGACACCGCGCCGAGGCGGGCGCACTCCAGGACGTCCCGGCCGGCGAGCCTGCCGTAGAGGAAGCCGCTGACGAAGGCGTCGCCCGCCCCGTTGGAATCGACGACGGGCGTCGGCGGGGCGACGGCCGGGATGTGGCGAGGGGTGGGATCGCCGTCCCGGGTGAGGACGTAGGAGCCGTTCGCTCCCGCTGTGGCGACCACGGTCTCCGCGCGGCCCTCGCGCAGGATCTCCCGCATCAGCTCCGGGGTGCGTTCGCCCGGCCCCTCGGCGCTGAAGAAGACGAGATCGGAGCGGAGGGCGAACTCCCGGTGGTGGTCGGCGAGCCCGTCCCAGTCGTGGACATCGGTGGAGACGGGTACGCCCAGGGCCTCGATGTCGTCGTAGAGGAAGCGCGTGAAGTTCATGATGGACAGGTGCGCGTGGCGGGTGCGCCGCAGCCGGGGCAGGTAGAACTCCCGGGGCATCCGCAGGTCGGCGGGGTCCCTGGCGTCGTAGAACGACATCCGGCGCCCGGTGGCGTCCACGAAGTTGACCGCGCGGCGCGTGCCGGCGGGCGAGATGACCGGCGCGAACTCGACGTCCCCCTCGGCCATGCGCTCACGGACGAGTGCCCCGATCGCGTCGTCGCCGATGCAGTCGAGCAGGGCGACCTCGAGGCCGAGGGCCCGGGTGCCGAGGGCCACGTTGCCCCCGGTGTGCCCGGCCCACTCCTCGATCGGACCGACCTGGACCGAGTCGGCGAGCGGGACGGGCAGGGAGTCCACCCGGATCACGGTGTCCACGCCGCTGCCACCGAACACCAAGACGTCGTACTGCGGCTGCTGTTGACTCATGGTTCCGCCTCTCAGGTCCCGCCGCGGATCAGTATGCGGGACGGGCGGTACGGATGTGATCGGAGAAGCGCGACCGGGAGACGCAGCGGTGCCGGCGATCGGCGCGATTCTCACCGCCGCCGTCCCCGCCGCCCGCCGCCCGCAGGCGAGCCTCACGGTCCCGGGACCGCGCACCGGTCACTCGCCGGCGTCGCCACCGCGGTCGAGGCCCGAGTTGCTGCTCGTGCGGCCCGAGCGGCGTACCAGTCGGCCGGCCGCCAGGGTCGCGGTGGCCACACCGCGCACCCAGCGCGGGCCGCCGCGCGCCGCCCACACGACACAGACGCATCCTCCGACGACGAGCACGAGGACGCCGGACAGGATGAGCAGAGCCATGATCCTCCCCCTTCCTGCAGTTGTGGTCCCCGTCATCCTCTCACCGGCGTCGGGGCCTCCGGTGAGCGCCTCCGCCGCTTCAGTCCCGGTAGTCCGGGCAGTTCCGGTCAAGGAGCCGGAGCATGGCCGCCCAGGCCAGTTCGTACGCGTCGTCGTCCTGGAAGTCGGCCGTGGCCTCGCCCGTGAGCTGTTGGGCCGTGTACTCGCAGACGTCGGCGGGCGGGACGACCAGGGGGACGCCGCTCGACTGGGCGGCGATCTGGATCTCGCAGGCCCGCTCCAGGTAGTACATCCGCAGGAATGCCTGGGCGGCGGTCTCGCCGACCGTCAGCAGACCGTGGTTGCGCAGGATGAGCGCGGGGTGGGTGCCGATGTCGGCGACGAGGCGTCGCTGTTCGTCGAGGTTGAGGGCGACGCCCTCGTAGTCGTGGTAGCCCACGCGATGGTGGAACTCCATCGACATCTGGTTGAGCGGGAGCAGTCCGCCCTCCTGCGCGGCGACGGCGCAGCCGGCCTTGGTGTGGGTGTGCAGGACGCAGTGGGCGTCGGTGCGGGCGGCGTGGACGGCGCTGTGGATGACGAAGCCGGCCGGGTTCACGGGGTGCGGGGTCGGTTCGACGGGGTTTCCGGCCAGGTCGATCTTCACCAGGTTGGAGGCGGTGATCTCCTCGAAGAGCAGCCCGTACGGGTTGATGAGGAAGTGGTGCTCGGGTCCGGGCAGCCGCAGGGAGATGTGGGTGAAGATCAGGTCGGTCATCCGGAAGTGGGCCACGAGCCGGTAGACGGCGGCGAGTTCACGGCGCAGCCGGAGTTCCTCGGCGGTCCTCGTCGGCGTTGCGGTGGTCATGCGGCGGCTCCTTCTGGGGCGGGGGCGGTCGGGTCGGCGACCGGGGCGACGGCGATGGCGGCGGGGGCGAAGACGGCGTCGGTGGGGTCGACGACGGGGGTCAGAGGGCGGCCGGTGCGGTGCCAGGCGAGGACGTTCTCGGCGGGTCCGCACACGTAGGCGCGGCGCGAGGTGTCGGACAGGAACGCGCTGTGAGGAGAGAGCTGGATCCGCGGGTGGGTGCGCAGCGGGTCGTCGGCCGGAGGCGGTTCCACGGGGAAGACGTCGAGCGCGGCGCCCGCCAGCCGGCCGGTGTCGAGGGCCGTCAGCAGGGCGGCCGGGTCGATGAGTTCACCGCGTGCGACGTTGACGAGGAAGCCGCCGGGGCGCAGCCGCCCGAGGAGCGCTCCGTCGACGAGGCCCCGGGTGGCCGGGGTCAGCGGGACATGGAGGGAGAGGACGTCGCTCGCGGCGGCGAGGGCGCCGAGGTCGTCGTACCGTGCGATGCCGGACGGCCAGTGGGCGGTGTCGGCATGCGGGTCATAGGCGGCGACCCGCCCGAAGACGGGGGCGGCCAACGCCGCGAAGGAGCGGGCGATCCGGCCGAGACCGACGAGGCCCAGCGTCAGTTCGCTCGAGCGGCGCGGCAGGTGGGGCTGCCGGGCGAAGTCGGCGTTCCAACCGCCGGAGCGGACGACGGCGTCGGCCTGCGGAAGGCGGCGTACGAGCGAGAGCGCGGAGGCGAGCGCGTGGACGGCGACGTCCTCGGTCGCGGCGTCGGGGAGGTTGGCCACCCACAGTCCGCGGTGTCGTGCCTCGGCCGTGTCGACCATGTCGTGTCCGGCGGACATCGTGGCGAGGATCCGCAGCGCGGGCAGCCGGTCGAGCAGTGCGGCGTCGATCCGCGCGTAGCCGACGATCAGGGCGACGGCGTCCGCGGCGACCTCGGCGATGACGTCGGGGTCCCGCGTGTCGGCCACACGCACCTCGAAGCCGGCCTCCTCCAGGAGACGCACTCCTGGTGCGGGGTCGAGGTCATCGGTGTCGGTGAAAACGGCGACGGGCTGACTCACACCGCCCCCTTTCGCTCGTACGGCTGATTCGTCGGTTGATGATGGACAGAACTTACGATTCATCCGTGTGAGCTGTCCACTGACAGATGTACCGGATACCCGTGACCCATGTCACGAACGCGGTCCAACCGTGCCCCGGTACCCGAGAATGACTGCGGACCCGGGCCCGGACACCGCCCCGGGCCATCGAGCCGAGGAGAGCACCGGGTGGATCTGGACCCCATCGACCTGGCCGTCGTCCGCGCCCTCCAGGACGACGGACGCCTCGCCTACGAGACGCTCGCCCAGCGCGTCGGCCTGTCCCGGCCCGCGACACGCGCGCGGGTCCAGCGACTGCTGGACTCGGGCGCGGTCCGGGTCGTCGCCGTCGTCCACCCCTCGGTCCGGGGACTGACCGCGTCCGCCCACCTGTCGATCGATGTGGACGGAGCCGCGGAACCGGTGGCCCGCGCGATCGCAGCTCTGCCGGAGGCGCCCTTCGTCAGCCTGACGGCCGGGCCGCGCGCCATCATGACGGAGCTGCGCACCGCGGGCTTCGACGCGCTCGAGAAGACCATCGAGCACGTGCGCTCGGTGCCCGGCGTGGCCGTGGTCGACGCGCTGATCGGCACTCGCCACCTCAAGGACCCGTACCTGCTGGCGGACGAGCCGACCGTCCCCGCTCCCGACGACACCGACCTGCGGATCCTCGACGCCCTCGAACAGGACGGCCGCCTCCCCTTCGCCGAACTGGCGGAGCGCGTCAGCCTGTCCCCCGGCGCCACCCGAGCCCGTACGCTTCGCCTCCTCGACGGAGGCGTGGTGAAGGTCCTCGCGCTCGTCCGCCCCGAGCTGCTGGGCCTCGGATACCTGTGCGGGTTCGCCGTCCGGATCGAGGGCGCGCGGGAGCCCGTGGCACGAGCCCTTGCGGGGCGCGAGCGCGTGACGTTCCTGTCGGCCTGCCTCGGGCGGGCCGAGCTGGTCGGCACGGTCACCGCGGAGTCCCTGGGGGCCGTGCGGGCGACACTCGACGCGATCCGCGCCGAGCCGGGAGTGCGTGCGGTGGAGAGCTGGATCCATCTGGAGCTGGTCAAGGAGCGCTACGACCTGGGCGCGCCGACCCCGTAGCGCCGAAGGCCGGCCCCCGCGACACCCCTCCCACCCCCCGGCGTGGCGCACCGAGCAGGTGGTAATAATCCCGTTATGAGCGCAAAGTCCGTTGTCGTCGGTGTGGACGGGTCCGAGCACAGCCACCGCGCCCTGGAGTGGGCGCTGAGCACCGCACGCGGACTCGACGCCCCGCTCGTGGTGGCGCATGTGCGCTCCGACGCGCTCCAGCTCGGGGCCGCGCGCATCGCCTCGCTCGGCGAGACCGCCGAGATCCCCGACAGCGTCATCGACGGCGTCCGTCGGTGGATCGAGGACCAGGGCACGAACGTCCCCGTGCGGTACGAGTCGCTCGACGGCTCCGTGACGGACGCCCTGCTGGCCGAGGCCCGGACCGCGCGCCTCCTGGTGACCGGCTCCCGCGGGCGCGGTGGCTTCGCGACGCTGTTGCTGGGCTCCTCCAGCCGGGCCCTCGCGTCCCATGCGCCCTGCCCGGTCGTCGTCGTGCCCCACGAGGCACGGGACGCGTCGCTGGAGAGCGGCGCCGAGGCGGGCAGGATCCTGCTCGGGCTCCACCCGGAGGAGACCGCCGACGAGGTCCTGGACTTCGCCTTCCACGCCGCACGGCAACGAGGCGTGGCCCTGGAGGCGGTGACGGCCTATCGGCTCCCGCCCTCGCCGGTCAAGCTGGTCGGCCCTCCGGCGCCCGCGCTCCAGATGCCCCCACCGATCCCGGTGGACGAGACTCCCGAGCTCGTCGAGGAGACCTCGCTGAACCAGGAGAAGCGGCTAAAGCCCTTCACCGAGCAGTACCCGGACGTCGAGGTCGCTCCCGTCGTCGTCCCGTCGGACGCGGCGGGCCGGCTCGTCGAGGGATCGCGGAACGCGGGGCTCGTGGTCGTGGGCCGCCACCACAGGCACCGGGTCCAGACACTGCTCATGGGCTCGGTCGCCCACGCCGTCCTGCACCACGCCCACTGCCCGGTCGCGGTCGTCCCGCCCGCCCCTCCGGCCTCGTCCTGAGCCGTGGGGCCATCAGGCCCCGCGCCAGGGCTCCCTGACGGTCCGGAGGGTCGGCCGCCATCGCCAGAAAGCGCTTTCCGAAAGTGCCGCGCGACCCATTGACGACGCACAGCGGTAGCCCTAACTTCGTGCGCACCGCACTTCGTACGTCATATATGAGACGCGATACACGAGATCTGAGAGCGCCCATGGCCTTCGCCCCGAGCCCGATACCCTCCCGCACCCAGTACGTCCTGGAGGCGATCAAGCACGACATCCTGACCGGAGGGCTCAGACCGGGTCAGGCACTGGTGGAGACCGAACTCGCCGCTCGTTTCGGGGTGTCGAAGACTCCGGTGCGCGAGGCGCTGAAGACCCTCGCGGGCAGCGGGCTCGTGGTGATGAGTCAGTACAAGGGCGTGACCGTCCGTATGGTCGACGCGGACATGGCGCGATCCGTGTACGACGTGCGGCTGCTTCTGGAGCCGGAGGCGGTGCGGCGCACCGTCGCCTCCGCGGCCCCGCTCGACGCGGCGCGCGAGGCGCTGCACCGGGCCTCCATGGCCGACGATCCGGCCGAACGGTCGCTGGCCAACCGGGACTTCCACCGGGCGCTCTATGTCCCGTGCGGCAACCCGCTGCTGGGCTCGATGCTCGACGAGGTCCGCGACCAGGCCGCCCTGGTCTCCACCGTGGCCTGGGCCGCCGTTCCCTCCTGGGAGCGGGAGGCCGCCGAGCACGAGGAGATCCTGCGTCTGGCCGTCGCCGGAGACGTGGACGGCGCCGGCCGGGCCGTTCACGACCACATCGCCTCGTTCGTCGAGCGCGCCTTCCCGCAGGAGAGTGAGTGACCATGGCCTTCGAGTCCTTGAAGGCCGCGCTGGCCGATGTCGTGGCCATCCCCGTGACCCCCTTCGCCGAGGACGGTTCGCTCGACACGGCCGCGCACCGCACACTGCTGCGCCGGCTCCTCGACGGTGGCGTACGGACACTCACACCCAACGGCAACACCGGCGAGTTCTACGCCCTCGCCCCCGAAGAGCGGCGTCTGGTGACGGAGTCGACCGTCGAGGAGGCGGGCGACCGCGCCACGGTGCTGGTGGGCGTGGGGCACGACCTTCCCACCGCGACCGAGGCGGCCCGACACGCCCGTGACGCGGGTGCCGCGATGCTGATGGTCCACCAACCAGTCCATCCGTACGTCTCCGAGAGCGGCTGGGTCGACTACCACCGGGCCATCGCCGACGCCGTGCCCGGGCTCGGCATCGTCCCGTACATCCGCAACGCCCGGCTGAGCGGCGCGCGTCTGGCCGAGCTCGGCGCCGCCTGCCCGAACGTCGTCGGGGTGAAGTACGCCGTTCCCGACGCCTCCCGCTTCGCGGCCTTCTCCCGGGACGCCGGCCTCGACCGCTTCGTCTGGGTCGCGGGTCTCGCCGAGCCGTACGCACCGTCCTACTTCGCGAGCGGCGCGACGGGATTCACCTCGGGCCTGGTCAATGTCGCCCCGTCCGTCTCCCTGGAGATGCTGTCGGCGCTGCGGGCGGGCGACTACCCAGCCGCGATGAAGGTGTGGGAGCAGATCCGCCGCTTCGAGGAGCTGCGGGCCGCTCACGCCGGCGCCGACAACGTCACGGTGGTCAAGGAGGCGCTCGCCGTCCTCGGGCTCTGCCGCCGCGACGTCCGTCCGCCCGCCCGTGAGTTGCCGGAGTCCGAGCGGGCCGAGGTCGCCTCGATAGCCGCCGGGTGGTCGGCATGAGCAGATCGCCGGAGGAGCTGCGCAGTCACCAGTGGTACGGCACGGACGGGCTGCGTTCGTTCAGCCACCGCGCCCGCACCCGTCAGCTCGGCTATCTCCCCGAGGAGCACCTCGGCAAGCCGGTCATCGCGATTCTCAACACCTGGTCGGACATCAACCCCTGCCACGTCCATCTGCGCGACCGCGCGCAGGCCGTGAAGCGGGGGGTGTGGCAGGCCGGCGGCTTTCCGCTGGAGTTCCCGGTCTCCACGCTCTCGGAGACCTTCCAGAAGCCGACCCCGATGCTCTACCGCAACCTTCTCGCCCTGGAGACCGAGGAGTTGCTGCGCTCCTACCCGGTCGACGGCGCCGTGCTGATGGGCGGGTGCGACAAGTCCACGCCGGCGCTGCTCATGGGGGCGGCCAGTGTGGACCTGCCCACCGTCTTCCTGCCCGCCGGGCCGATGCTGCCGGGCCACTGGCGGGGGGAGACCCTCGGCTCGGGCACCGACATGTGGAAGTACTGGGACGACAAGCGCGCGGGCCTGATCGGCGACTGCGAGATGGCCGAGCTGGAGAGCGGTCTGGCCCGCTCGCCCGGTCACTGCATGACGATGGGGACCGCGTCCACGCTGACGGCCGCCGCCGAGACGCTCGGTGTGACGGTCCCCGGAGCGTCCTCGATCCCGGCGGTCGACTCGGGCCACGACCGGATGGCGGCCGCCTCCGGGATGCGGATCGTGGAACTCGTACGGCAGGACCTTCGGCTGTCGCGGATCCTGACCCGCGAGGCGTACGAGGACGCGGTGGCGGCGGTGCTGGCCCTCGGTGGTTCGACGAACGCGGTGATTCATCTGATCGCGATGGCCGGGCGCTCCGGGGTGAAGCTCACCCTGGACGACTTCGACCGGATCGCCAGGACCGTGCCGGTGCTCGCCGACCTCCGGCCCGGCGGGCGGTACTTGATGGAGGACTTCCACTTCGCCGGCGGGATGCCCGCGTTCCTCTCACGGCTGACGGATCTGCTCCACCTCGACCGGCCGACGGTTTCGCACGCCACGCTGCGGGAGCAGCTCGCCGGCGCCCTCGTGCACGACGACGAGGTGATCCGGGTACGGGAACGGCCGCTCGCGGACGAGGGCGGGGTGGCGGTGCTGCGCGGCAACCTGTGCCCGGACGGCGCGGTCATCAAGCACATCGCCGCCGAGCCGCACCTGCTCAAGCACACGGGCCCGGCGGTGGTCTTCGACGACTACCGCACGATGCAGCGGACCATCGACGACCCGGCGCTCGGCATCACCGCCGACCATGTGCTGGTGCTGCGCGGCTCGGGCCCCAAGGGCGGTCCGGGGATGCCGGAGTACGGAATGCTGCCGATCCCCCGGCATCTCCTGGAGCAGGGGGTACGGGACATGGTGCGGATCTCCGACGCCCGGATGAGCGGCACGAGTTACGGCGCGTGCGTGCTGCACGTCGCTCCCGAGTCGTATGTGGGCGGGCCGCTCGCGCTGGTGCGCACCGGGGACGTCATCACGCTCGACGTCGAGGCGAGGACGCTTCGTCTGGAGGTCTCGGACGAGGAGCTGGAACAGCGGCGGCGGGCGTGGACACCTCCGCCGGCGCGGTACGAGCGCGGCTACGGCGCGCTCTACATGGAGCAGATCTCCCAGGCCGACACGGGCTGCGACTTCGAGTTCCTGGCCAGGCCGGGGGCGACCCCCGACCCCTACGCCGGCTGATCCGGCGGGGGCGCCCCGAGCCGGGCGGCGCCCCCGACCGCAACTCGCCGCCCCTGAACGTTCGGTATCTCGAACACCGTCCGCGAAGCGCTTCACGCCAAGATCGGAGCCGCCGTCATGGCCTCAGCTGTGACCTCACCACCCAAGGCCGCCAAGGCACCTGGGCGACGCCGCACGGGAGCGACGCCGCGCCGGCTGCCGTACCTCCTGATCGCGCCCGCGGTGCTGCTGATGCTGGGCTTCATCGCCTATCCGGTGCTCAGCGTCTTCTACTACAGCCTCCAGCACTACAACCCCACCAAGCCCTGGCGGAACGGTTACGCGGGCTTCGACAACTTCACGCGCATCTTCACCGAGGACCCGCACTTCTGGGGGACGCTGACCTTCTCGCTGAAGTGGGTCGCCGTCGAGGTGACCCTCCAGCTGCTGTTCGGACTCGCGCTCGCCCTGATCGTCAACCAGTCGTTCGTGGGCCGCGCGCTGGAGCGGGCGCTGGTCTTCTCACCCTGGGCGGTCTCCGGGGTGCTGACCTCCGCGATCTGGGTGCTGCTCTACAACTCCCAGACGGGCATCACGCGTTACCTCGCGGACATGGGGATCGGCGAGTACGGCACGTCGTGGCTGTCGGACACGGCCACGGTCTTCCCGGCGGTGGTCGTCGCCGATCTGTGGCGCGGTGTCCCCTTCTTCGCGATCCTCATCCTCGCCGACCTCCAGTCCGTGCCGAAGGACCTGTACGAGGCGGCCGAGGTCGACGGAGCGGGCCGGCTGCGGCAGTTCTTCCACATCACGCTGCCGCACCTGAAGGACGCCATCATCCTGTCCACGCTGCTGCGAGCGGTGTGGGAGTTCAACAACGTCGACCTCCTCTACACCCTGACGGGCGGCGGTCCCGCAGGCGAGACGACCACCCTGCCGCTGTACATCGCCGACACCAGCGTGGACGCCCACAACTTCGGTTACGCCTCCGCCCTCACGACGGTGGCGTTCGTGATCCTTCTCTTCTGCTCGATGGTCTATCTGCGCCTGAGCAAGTTCGGAGGCGAGAGCAAGTGATAGTCCAGGACACCACTCCCGACACGGCCGCACGGCCCCCGGCCGGGACGGCGACGCCGCCTGCCACGCCCCCGTCCGCGAGCCACGAGCGACGGCGCGCCTGGGACGAGGTCCCCCGCTGGCAGATCTACCTCCCGCTCGGCATCTACCTGCTCTTCACCCTCGTCCCCTTCTACTGGGTCCTGCTCTTCGCGGTCCGCCCGGCCGGCTCCACCTCGCTCGTGCCGTGGCCGATGACGACCGAGCACTTCGAGAAGGTGTGGAACGAGCGCAGCTTCGCGACCTTCTTCCAGAACAGCCTGCTCATCGGCCTGGCCACCCTGGTGACCACCACGGTCGTGGCGCTGGCCGGCGGCTATGCCCTGGCCCGCTTCGACTTCCGGCTCAAGAAGGGCTTCATGCTGGCCCTGCTGTGCTCCCAGTTCGTACCGGGCGCGCTGCTGCTCGTGCCGCTGTTCCAGATCTTCGCCAATCTGCGGATGATCAACTCGCTGGGCAGCGTCATCATCGCCGAGACCGTCTTCCAGCTGCCCCTGTCGATGATCCTGATCAGCGGCTTCATCAAGAACGTGCCGTACTCGCTGGAAGAGGCGGCCTGGGTCGACGGCTGCAGCCGGTTCACCGCCTTCCGCATCGTGGTGCTCCCGCTGCTGCGGCCGGGTCTGGTGGCCGTCGGCTCCTTCGCCTTCGTCCACTCCTGGAACCACTTCCTCTTCGCGCTGATGTTCCTCAGCAGCCAGGACAAGCAGACCATCCCGGTCGGCCTCAACACCTTGATGGGGGCCGACAGCGTCGACCTCGGAGCGCTCGCCGCCGGTGGGGTGATCGCGGCCGTGCCGGTCGTCATCGTCTTCGCCTTCATCCAGAAGTGGCTGGTCACCGGCTTCAGCGCGGGGGCGGTGAAGGGATGAGCGAGGTACGCGCCCCGCTGCCCGTGGTCCTCGCGGGCGCCCGAGGCCACGGCCGCTCGCACCTGGTCAACATCAACCGGCTCGAACGGCTCGGTCTGGTCCGCCTCGCGGGCGTCTGCGAGCTTCGGCCGCTGGACGCCGAGGAGCTGGACGGCTTCGGCACTCCGGAGCAGTCGTCCGACTTCGACGCGCTGCTCGCCTCCACCGGGGCGCGGATAGCCGTCATCTGCACCCCGATCCAGACGCACACCGGTCTGGCGCTGATCGCCGCCCGGCACGGGGCCCATGTGCTTCTGGAGAAGCCGCCGGCGCCTTCGTACGCCGAGTTCCGACGGATGGCGGACGGGGTCGCGCAGGCCGGCGTGGCCTGCCAGATCGGCTTCCAGTCGCTCGGCTCCCACGCCGTGCCCGCGATCCGCGGGCTCATCGAGGAGGGCGCCGTCGGAGAGCTCCTCGGCGTCGGCGGAGCCGGGGCGTGGGTGCGGGACGAGGCGTACTTCCGGCGCGCTCCCTGGGCGGGGCGACGGCGCCTCGACGGCGTGGACGTGGTCGACGGGGCGCTCACCAACCCGCTCGCCCACGCCGTCGCGACGGCGCTCGCCCTGGCCGGCAGCACGCGGGCGGAGGACGTCGAGCACATCGAGACGGAGCTGCTGCGCGCGAACGCCATCGAGGCCGACGACACCTCCAGCGTCCGGATCGTCAACGGGCGGGGCACCCAGGTCACGGTCGCGGCGACGCTGTGCGCCGAGACCGCCTCCGAGCCGTACGTCATCGTCCACGGCACCCGGGGCCGGATCACGCTCTGGTACAAGGACGACCGGGTCCTGCTCCAGCGCGGCGGTCACGGCCCGGTGGAGACGGTGTACGGCCGCACCGACCTGCTGGAGAACCTGGTCGCCCATGTGACCGACGGCGAGGCGCTGTGCGTGCCGCCCGCGGAGACCGGGGCGTTCATGCGGGTCGTCGAGGCGATCCGTACCGCGCCCGACCCCGTGGAGCTGCCGGTCGAGTGCTGGCGCAGCGAGCCGGGCGGGAGCGCCTCCCGCCGCGTGGTCAGCGGTGTCGACGGGATCGTCGCCGCGAGCGCCGACACCCTCAGCCTCTACTCCGAGCTCGCTCCCCCTTGGTCCCTGACCCCGAAGGCGGATGCCCGATGAACCGACCCATGGTGCTGTGCTGTGCCGGCCGTCCTGTCGCCCGCTACGTCCTGCGCCCCGACCTCGCTCCCGACCACTCCCCCCGCCCCCATCTCCACCCCGTCAGCACCCTCGCGGGTGTCACGGTCACCGAGCAGCTGCCCGCCGACCACCCGCACCACCTGGGGGTGGGCGTCGCCGTCGCGGACGTCGCCGGGTTCACCTTCTGGGGCGGGCGGACGTTCGTCCGCGACCAGGGGCCGATCGCGCTCGACAACCACGGCGTCCAACGGCACGAGGGGTTCAAGCTCCGCGACCCGGACGGCTTCGTCGAGGAGCTGACCTGGACGGCCGGCGAGCGCACTCTGCTGCGGGAGCACCGGACCGTCTCGGCCACGGCGCTCACCGACTCCGCGTGGGCGCTCGACTTCACCTTCTCGCTCGCCAACGTGTCCGGTGAGGAGCTGTCCATCGGCAGTCCGGCCACCAACGGGCGGCCGGGCGCCGCCTACGGAGGGTTCTTCTGGCGGGCGCCCCTGGAGAGCGCCCCGCCCGAGGTGTTCGGCGCGGAGGCCGACGGAGAGCGGTCCGTCCATGGGCGGACGGCCGACTGGGTCGCGCTCGCGGGCCAGGGGTGGACGCTGATCTTCGCGGGGGCCACCGAGGAGACGCGGCGCGACCCGTGGTTCGTGCGCGCCGCCGAGTATCCGGGCGTGGGCTCGTCCCTCGCCTTCGCCGAACGGCTGGCGGTCGCGGAGGGTGCGGCAGTGGTACGGCGGGTGGTGACCGTCGTCGCCGACGGGCGGCTCGACCGGGACGCGGCCGCGGCCCTCGTCCGCAAGGCGGTGACGGCGTGACCGCGCCCGCCCCGCCGACTGGGGACCTCGGCGACGGGACGTACCGCAATCCGATCCTGGCCGCCGACTGGTCCGACCCGGACGTGCTGCGGGTCGGCGACGACTACTACCTCACCGCCTCCAGCTTCGGCCGGGCCCCCGGCCTCCCGCTCCTGCACTCCCGCGACCTGGTCAACTGGACACTCGTCGGCCACGCCCTGGACCGGCTGCCGCCGGAGGCCGCGTACGGCTCACCCCGCCATGACGGCGGTGTGTGGGCGCCCTCGCTACGCCACCACGACGGCCGGTTCCGGATCTTCTGGGGCGACCCGGACCACGGCATCTGGCAGACCGACTCCCTTTCCGTACGCGGAGAGTGGAGCACCCCGCAGCTCGTCAAGGCGGGCCGCGGCCTGATCGATCCGTGCCCGCTGTGGGACGAGGAGACCGGCGAGGCCTATCTCGTGCACGGCTGGGCGAAGTCCCGTTCGGGCGTCAATAACCGGCTGACCGGCCATCGGATGAGCCCCGACGGCAACGGCCTCCTCGACGAGGGCAGGACGATCGTCGACGCCGACACGATCCCCGGGTGGTTCACCCTCGAAGGGCCCAAGCTGTACCGCCACGACGGCTGGTTCTGGATCCTCGCCCCGGCCGGCGGCGTGGCCACCGGCTGGCAGGGGGCGCTGCGCTCCCGTGACTTCTTCGGCCCGTACGAGGAACGGGTCGTCCTGGAGCAGGGCGACACCGATGTCAACGGGCCGCATCAGGGCGGCTGGGTGCGCACCCCGGGCGGCGAGGACTGGTTCGTGCACTTCCAGCAGTGCGGGGCGTACGGGCGGCTCGTCCACCTCCAGCCGATGCGGTGGGACGAGGACGGCTGGCCGGTGCTCGGGGACGCGGGCACTCCCGTCCGCGTCCACACCAAGCCGGCGCTGCCGTCGCAGCCGGTCTGCGCGCCCGCGGTCGACGACGACTTCCCGGGCGGGCGGTTCGGGCGCCAGTGGCAGTGGACCGCCAACCCCCGGGACGGCTGGGCCACGCAGCACGGCGGCGACGGACTGCGGCTGAACTGCGGTCGTACGGAGGGGATCGACGACCTCCGAACGGTGCCGCACATCCTCACCCAGCGGCTGCCCGCCCGCCCCGGCACGGTCGAGGTCGAGCTGCGGCTCGACAGCGAGGAGCCGGGCGCCCGGGCCGGTCTTGTGGTGCTCGGCGACGCCTACGGCTGGATCGGGCTGCGCCGCGAGGCGGACGGCACGGTCCGTTTCGTACACCGTTTCGCCCCTCACAACGCCGACAGCGAGCGGGACGCGGCGCCGTCCCGGCCGGTCCCCGGGGGCCGGGTGAGGTTGCGGATCGACCTGCTGCCGGGCGCCCGTTGCCGGTTCTCTTACTCCCCCGGCGACGGCGCCGAAGGCTCCGAGGGCTTCGTGCCGAGCGGGCAGGTCTTCGCCGCCACGTCATGGCGCTGGGTCGGCGCCCTGCTCGGTCTGTTCGCCGCCGCCCCGCCCGAAGCGGGCGGCCCGGCCGGCACGGCCGCGTTCACCTCGTTCCGTATCACCCCCTCCTGAACCCGCAACGCACGACATCCGAAGAGAAGAGAGCCGACGATGACCATCTTCCGCGGCGGGCGGCGCAGAGCCGCCTGTGCCCTGGCCCTGTCGACCGTCCTCGCCCTCACCGCCGCCGCCTGCGGCGACGGCGGCAGCGGCGCGGCCGGCGACAAGGGCACCGAGGGATCGGGCAAGGGAAAGATCACCTTCTGGGACAACAACGGCGGCGTCCGCACCGATGTCTGGAAGGAGATCATCGCGGACTTCGAGAAGGCGAACCCCGACATCGACGTCGAGTACGTCGGGATCGCCTCCAAGGAGGTCCAGTCGAAGTACGACACCGCCATCCAGGGCGGCGGCCTGCCGGACGTGGGTGGTGTCGGCGCGGCGATGCTCGCCGGGATCGCCGCGCAGAACGCGCTGGAGCCGCTCGACGCGCGGATCGCGTCCAGCTCGCTCGACGGCAAGCTCAACGCGGGCATGGTCGACAGCGTGAAGTCCGCGGGCGGTCAGGACAAGCTCTTCACGGTCCCGACATCGGCGAGCAACGGTGTCCTCTACTACCGCACCGACCTGTTCGAGGCCGCCGGTCTCGAGGAGCCCGACACCTGGTCGAAGTTCTACGCGGCGGCCGACAAGCTGACCGCCAAGGACGAGAACAGGTTCGGCTACACCATCCGCGGCGGCGCCGGCTCGATAGCCCAGGCGCTGGACGCCATGTACGGCCAGAGCGGGATCACCGGCTTCTGGGACGGCGACAGGACCACCGTCAACGACCCGAAGAACGTGGCGGCCCTGGAGAAGTACGTGGGGCTGTTCAAGAAGAACACCCCGGCGGCGGACGTCAACAACGACTTCACCAAGATGGTCGCCCAGTGGGACAGCGGCGAGATCGGGATGCTCAACCACAACCTGGGCTCCTACCAGGACCATGTGAAGGCGCTGGGCACCGAGAAGTTCCGGGGCATCCCGAACCCGACGACCGACGGCGGTGCCCGGGTCATGGTGTCCAACCCGGTCGACGGTCTGGGCCTGTTCTCGTCGAGCAAGAACAAGGCAGCGGCCTGGAAGTTCATCGAGTTCGCCGCCTCGCATGCCTCCAACAGCAAGTGGAACGAGTCGGCCGGCGCGATCCCCGCAAACACCGACGCCGCCGAGGACCCCTGGATCCAGAAGGCCGAGCCGACGAAGCTGGCCGCCGAGGTGCTGTTCAGCGGCAAGGCGACGATCATCCAGCTGCCGTACTACCTGCCCGACTGGAACACCATCTCCAAGGCCGACAACGAGCCCGGCTTCCAGAAGGTCCTGCTCGGAAAGGCCTCCGCCAAGGAGTTCCTGGACGGATTGGCCGAGCAGCTGAACACGGCGCAGGCCGAGTGGAAGTCGCAGAACAAGTGACCGTCGCCCGTCGGCGGATCCTCACGGCCGGGGCGGGCCTCGCGCTCGCCCCGGTCCCGGCCCCCGCCGCCCACGCCACCCCTTTCCGAGGACGGTCCCGGATGCGCACCCTGTTCATCGCCGGTGACTCCACCGCCGCCCGGAAGTTCGCCGACGCCGCCCCCGAGACCGGCTGGGGCATGGCCCTCCCCTTCTTCTTGCACGAGGGCGTGACGGTCGCCAACCATGCCGTCAACGGCCGCAGCACGAAGAGCTTCGTCGACGAGGGCCGGCTGGACTCGATCCTCGAGGTGATCCGGCCCGGCGACCTCCTCCTGGTCCAGTTCGCCCACAACGACCAGAAGGACACCGATCCCACCCGCTACACCGAGCCCTGGAGCACCTACCAGGACAACCTGCGCCGGTACGTCTCCGAGGCGCGGAAGCGTGGTGCGCGGCCCGTGCTCGCCACCTCCGTGGAGCGGCGCAGGTTCGACGCCTACGGCACGGCGCTGCGGACGCTCGGGGACTACCCGGCCGCGATGCGGGAGGTCGCCCGGGACGAGGGGGTCGACCTCCTCGACATCCAGGAGCTGTCCCTGGCGCTGTGGCACAAGCTCGGCCCGGAGACGACCAAGACGTACTTCAACTGGACGCCGGCCGAGCAGGACAACACCCATTTCAACCCGCCCGGGGCCATCGCCGTGGCCCGGCTGGTCACGGCCGAGCTGCTGCGCACCCGGGTGCTCGCCCCACGCGACACGCGCCGCATCGACGAAGAGATCCCCACCGAGTGGGTCACCTGGCCCGATTCCGAGGAGAGCCGAACGTGAGACGACACAAGAGCCTCTGGCTGGTGGGTGCGACCGCGCTCGTCCTGGGCGTCACCGGTCCCCCCGGCGTCGCGCAGGCCGCGGGCGATCCCGCCCGCCAGACCCTGCCTGCCGGGGACGGCTGGGCGTCGGAGGGCGCGGGGACGAGCGGCGGCGCGGCGGCCGACGCCTCGCGGGTCTTCACGGTCGGCACCTGGGAGCAGTTCCGGACCGCGCTCGCCGTGCCGGGGACCGCGCCCAGGATCGTGAAGATCGTCGGGACGCTGAACGCGACGGCGGCGGGATGCTCGGCCTTCGAGGCCGCGGGGTACGACTTCGACCGCTATCTCGCGGACTACGACCCGGCGGTCTGGGGCTACGAGAATCCGGTGAGCGGTCCTCAGGAGGATCTGCGGGCGGTCTCCGCGACCGGTCAGGGCAAGGCGATCAAGGCGTACGTGCCCGCGAACACAACCATCGTGGGGGTCGTCGGGAAGGCCGGGATCGTCGGCGGCAGCCTGCAGATCCAGGGCGTCGACAACGTCGTGATCCGGAACCTGACCCTGGAGAGCCCGCTCGACTGCTTCCCGCAGTGGGACCCCACCGACGGTGCGACCGGCGCGTGGAACTCCGAGTACGACAGCATGGTCGTCCACGGCTCCACTCACGTCTGGATCGACCACAACACGTTCACCGACGGCGCTCACCCGGACGGTTCGCTGCCGAGGTACTACGGCGAGGTCTACCAGCAGCACGACGGCGAGCTGGACATCGTGCGGGGCGCGGATCTGGTGACCGCGTCGTGGAACGTCTTCGCCGACCACGACAAGACGCTGATGATCGGCAACAGCGACAGCGCGGGCGCCACCGACCGCGACAGGCTTCGGGTGACCCTGCACCACAACCTCTTCAGGAACGTGATCGAGCGGGCGCCCCGGGTCCGCTTCGGCAAGGTCGACGCGTACAACAACCACTTCGTGGTGCCGGCCGCCGGATACGCCTACAGCCTCGGCATCGGCCAGGAGTCCCGACTCGTCGCCGAGAAGAACGCGTTCACGGTCCCGGCGGGAGTCGGCGTGGGGACGATCCTGAAGAAGTGGAAGGACGCCCCGGTCACGACGGCGGGCAACCTCGTCAACGGCAGGCCCGTCGATCTGCTCGCGGTCCACAACGCGGAGTTCCCGGGCGAGATCCTTCGCGCCGGAGCCGGCTGGACACCGGTGCTCCGCGGGCGGGTCGACGCGCCGCAGGCGCTGCCGGGGCTGGTCGACCACCGCGCCGGCGCCGGCCGGATCTGCTGACCGGAGGCGGTGCGCCGCGTAACCGACGCTGACGCACCGCCTCCCCCGGCGCATGGACATGGGGAGGGGCGCTCCGGCGGGTGCCTCTCCCTCCCCGCTCGTCGTTCCCGGCGGCACCCGGCGCCGTCCGGTGCCGGCCGGCTGCCGGTCAGCCGGCGAACGGGGTGCCGGGCAGCCCTTCGCCGATGCCGGGCAGGACGAGCAGCGAGCCCGCGGCCGGTTCGGGGTCCCGGAGGCCGGTGCGTGCCGTGGTGACGTACAGATCGCGCAGTCCGGGGCCGCCGAACGCACAGGCGGTCGGGCGGGCCACGGGCAGCGGGAGGATCCGGTCGAGCGTGCCGCGCGGGGTGTAGCGGCGCAGGGCTCCGCCGTCCCAGAGCGCGACCCAGACGCAGCCTTCGGCGTCCACGGCGAGTCCGTCGGGGAAGCCGGCGCCCTCCTCGACGGTCGCGAACTCCCGGCGCTCGACCACGTGTCCGTCCTCGACGCGCAGCACGTCCACGCGACGCGTGGGGGTGTCGATGTAGTACGTGAGGGTGTGGTCGGGGCTCCAGCCGACGCCGTTGCTGACGGTGACCTTGTCGAGGAGGGTGGTCGCGGCGCCGCCGGGAGCGATCCGGACGAGGTTGCCGCCGCCGGTCTCCTGGTCGTAGCGCATGGTGCCGGCCCACAGGCTGCCGTCGGGGGCGACGGCCGCGTCGTTGCCGCGCCGTCCCGGGACCGGGTCGTGCCGCAGCCAGGAGAAGACACCGTCCGCGGTGTAGAGGCCGATGCCGTCCCTGAGGTTGGCGACGAGGCCGCCGTCGGCCCGTGGTTTCACCGCGCCGATGTGCTGGTCGACGGCCAGGACGGAGCGGCGGCCGCTCGCGGGCTCGTAGGTGTGGACGCGGCGGCCGAGGATGTCGACCCAGAGCAGCCGCCGGCCGACGGCGTCCCAGGTGGGCCCCTCGCCGAGCTCCGCGTCCTCGCGTACCGCAGTCTCGACGGTCACCGTCCGCCCCGGTGCCCGAGGCGCAGGGAGAGGTCGTCCGCGCCCTTGGCGGCGAGTTCGGCCAGTTCGCCCTCGCGCTCCTCGCTCCAGCGGATCATGGGGGCGGAGATGGACAGGGCGGCCACGACCCGGCCGGCACGGTCGCGCACGGGTGCGGCGACGCAGCTGACGTCGGGGTTGGACTCGCGGTGCTCGCTCGCGGTCCCGCGGGCGCGGATCTCGGCGAGCGCCGCCCGCAGGGCGTCCGGCTCGGTGATGCTGTCGGGGGTCATGCCGACCAGTTCGCGGCCCTCGATGCGGGCGTCGAGCTCGTTCTCGGGGAGGGCGGCGAGCAGCATCTTGCCGACGGCGGTGCAGTGGGCGGGCAGGCGGCGGCCCGCGGCCGAGACCATGCGGACGGCGTGCGTGGAGTCGACCTTGGCGATGTAGATGACGTCCGTGTCCTCCAGGATGGCGACATGGACGGTCTCGTCGCAGGTCTCGGCGACCTCGCGGGCCACGTTCTGCCCTTCGGCGGCGAGGTCGAGCTGCTCGGCGTAGCGGCTGCCGAGCTGGTAGGTGCGCACGCCGAGGCGGTAGCGGCCGGGCTGCTCCGGGATGGGCACCAGGTAGGAGCGGGCGGTGAGGGTGGAGAGCAGCTCGTGCGTGGTGGTGCGCGGGAGTTGGAGCCGACGGGTGATCTCGGGGGCGGAGAGCGTTCCGTCGCCCTGCAGGAACAGCTCCAGAATGTCGAATGCTCTGGTCACCGCGGGAACGAGGCGTCCCATGACCATCACCCACCCCTCTTGTTCGATACTCCGACCATCGATCGGTATGGCGAACGCAGGCTAACGGTGGGGCTGTTGATCGGGCAATGGTTGTGCGGGCCATTGACACCATGGCGGGCCGCAATTACGGTCACGCCACCATTTCGAACGTGTGACGAAATATCGAACGACTCCGGGAGTCAGCACCGTGCGCATCACGGGAATCACCACTCATGTCGTCGGAACACCCTGGCGCAATCTCACCTACGTCCAGGTGCACACCGACGAGGGTCTGACCGGGGTCGGCGAGACCCGGATGCTGGGCCATACCGACGCGCTCGTCGGCTACTTGCGCGAGGCCGAGGCCAACCACATCGCGGGATCCGACCCGTTCGCGGTCGAGGATCTCGTCCGTCGGATGAAGTACGGCGACTTCGGGCGGGCCGGCGAGATCGTCATGTCCGGCATCGCCGTGGTGGAGATGGCCTGTTGGGACATCAAGGGCAAGGCGCTCGGGGTCCCCGTCTGGCAGCTGCTCGGCGGCAAGGTGACGGACCGGGTCAAGGCGTACGCCAACGGCTGGTACACCACCGAGCGCACCCCGGAGGCGTACCACAAGGCGGCCCAGGAGGTCGTGGCTCGTGGCTACCGGGCGCTGAAGATCGACCCGTTCGGAACCGGCCACCTCGAGCTGGACGCCGAGCAGTCGCGGTACGCGGTGTCGCTGATCGAGGCGGTACGGGACGCGATCGGGCCAGACACCGAGCTGATGCTGGAGATGCACGGGCGGTTCTCGCCCGCCACGGCGGTGCGACTGGCGCGCGAGCTGGCGCCGTTCCGGCCGGCCTGGCTGGAGGAGCCGGTACCGCCGGAGAACCTGAAGGCGCTGGAGAAGGTCGCCGCCAAGGTGGACCTGCCGATCGCGACCGGCGAGCGCATCCACGACCGGATCGAGTTCCGGGAGCTCTTCGAGTCGCAGGCGGTCGACATCATCCAGCCGGACCTGGGGCACATCGGCGGCATCCTGGAGACCCGCAAGCTCGCCGCCACCGCGGAGACCCACTACATGCTCGTGGCGCCGCACAACGTCGGCGGTTCGGTGCTCACCGCGGCCTCGCTGCAACTGGCTGCCTGCACACCGAACTTCAAGATCCTGGAGCACTTCAACGACTTCGCGGACGCCGAGATCAAGAAGGTCGTGCGCGGGGCGCCTCAGGTCGATCCGGAGACGGGCTGCTTCGAGGTGTCGCATGCGCCGGGCCTCGGCGTCGAGCTGGATGTGGACGCCGCGGCCGAGTTCCCCCAGCAGCGGGCCCGGTTCGACCTGTGGGCCGAGGGCTGGGAGCGGAGGGATCCGAAGTGAGCGGGCCGCAGGGCCCCGGGGTCAGCCGGGCGGTCGTGGTCGAGGCGCCCGGTGAACACCGGCTCGTGGAGCGGGAGATACCCGAGCCCGGCCCTGGTGAGGTACGGGTGCGGGTCGCCGCCGCCGGGATCTGCATGAGCGACCGCGAGGTGTACGACGGGCACCGCGCGCCCGGCTACGTCCGCTACCCGGTCACCCCGGGGCACGAGTGGGCGGGCACGGTGGAGGCCGTCGGGGCAGGCGTCGATCCCGCGCTCATGGGGCGGGGCTGCGTCGCCGAGGGCTTCCGCGCCTGCGGGACCTGCGAGCGGTGCCGGTGCGGGGAGACCAGCCTGTGCACGGCGGGGTACGCGGAGACCGGCTTCACGGAGCCGGGCGCCTTCGCGGACCATCTGGTCGTGCCCGCACGGCTGTTGCACCTGCTGCCCCCCGAAGCCGACCTGCGCGCCGCCGCGCTCATCGAGCCGGCGGCCGCGATCGCCGCCGCGGTACGGGTGGGGCGCCCGCGCCCCGGTGAGCGCGTCGCCGTCGTCGGCGCCGGAACGCTCGGGCTGCTCGCCGTCCAGCTGCTCGCCGCGTCCTCGCCCGCCGAGCTGGTCGTGGTCGATCCGCGTGCGGCGCGGGGGAAGCAGGCACTGCGGCACGGGGCGAGCGAGGCCTTGAGCCCCGAGGAGGCCGAGGCAGGCTCGGCCGGCCGCTTCGACCTGGTGGTGGAGACCGCCGGAGCGCCCTCCACGGCGGCCTCCTCCTGTCTCCTGGCCCGCCGGGGCGGCCGGGCGATCCTGACCGGCATGTTCGCCGCGGGCGCCACCGGCATCGACCCGGTGCATCTGTCGGTCAGCCAGCTGGAGATCCGCAGCGTCTTCGGCGCGCCGTCGGCCGCCTGGGCCGACGCCGTGCGCGCCTTCGGCCTGGGGCTGCTCGACCCCGCACCGCTGATCAGCCACGAGTTCCCGCTGGAGCGTTTCGCCGAGGCCGTCGCGCTGGTCGGCGGCGGCGACGCGAAGACCGGAAAGGTGCTGCTGCGCCCCTGAGCGCCGCGGCCCGGCCAGGCCGTCGGCGGCACGCGCCGGCCGTACGGCGGGACGCGGCTCCTGACACCCCGTCCCGCCGTGCACCCACCGAACCGAACCTCGTCCGACATACCGAACAAAGGATGATCGTGACCGCTGACTCCCCACCCCGGCGCCCCGGCGTCGACGCGCTCGCGCGGATCGGCCATCCAGTGCCGCCGCTGGAACCCGCCGACGCCTCCCCCCACGCCTTCCCCGACGGGGGCACCTGGCGCACCGAGATCCCCTCCGTCGAGGGCCCGGAGGCGCTCGCCGTCGTCCTGGAGGAGAGCGCCCGGCTCGACCTGCCCGTGCACCGGATCAGCCAGGGCAGCGGTGTCTGGATGCTGACCGACTCCGAGATCACCGAGATGGTGGAGAGCTGCGCCGAACGCTCCGTCGAGCTCTGTCTGTTCACCGGACCGCGCGGCACCTGGGACATCGGTGCCGCCACCCGTACCGACTCGGGTGGCGGCGGGCTGCGGGCCCGCGGCCACGACGCCCTCGCCGGATGCGTCGAGGACGCCCTGCGCGCGACCGAGTCGGGGGTGCGCTGCCTGCTCGTCGCCGACGAGGGCGTGCTGTGGACCCTGCACCGGATGCGTGAGTCCGGCGCCCTGCCCGCCGACACCACGTTCAAGGCGTCGGCGCTCATCGGCCCCGTCAACCCCGCCTCGTACGCGGTGTACGAGCACCTCGGCGCGGACTCCCTCAACGTCCCCTCCGATCTCACCCTCGGCCACCTCACCGAGATCCGCCGGGTCAGCCGCGCGCCGATGGACCTCTATGTGGAGGCCCCCGACGACCTCGGCGGGTTCGTCCGGATGTACGAGGCGGCCGAGCTGATCCGGCGCGGCGCCCCGCTCTACCTCAAGTTCGGGCTCAGCAGGTCCCCCGGCATCTATCCGTACGGAGCCCATCTGCGCGAGCACGCCCTCGCCACCGCCCGGGAGCGGGTGCGGCGCGGGCGGCTCGTCCTCGATCTGCTGGCCCGACACGGCGCCGACGGCGGGATGTCGCCGCTCGGCTCCCGGCTGCCCGGCGACCTCCGCCGCTTCCCCGCCCCCGAAGGGAACTGACCCATGCCCACCCGCACTCTGCGCACCGCCACGGCGGCCGCCCTGCTCTCCGTGCTCCTGGCCGGCGGCCTCACCGCCTGCGGCCAGGAGGCCCGCGGAGGCAGCCGCTACAAGCCGGACGCCGGCAAGGGCGGCACCATCGGCCTCGCGATGCCGACGAAGGCCTCCGAGCGCTGGATCGCCGACGGCGAGAACATGGCGAAGCAGTTCCGGAAGGCCGGATACGACACCGATCTGCAGTACGGCGACGACAAGGTCGAGAACCAGATAGCCCAGATCGAGAACATGATCACCAAGGGCCGGCGGCTCCTGGTGATCGCCGCGATCGACGGCTCCGCGCTCACCGAGGTCCTGCAGCGCGCCCACGACGCAGGCATCCCCGTGATCTCGTACGACCGCCTGATCATGGGCACCGAGAACGTGGACTACTACGCGTCCTTCGACAACGAGCGGGTCGGCGAGCTGGAGGCGACCTACATCGTCGAGCGACTGAAGCTCGGCGCACCGGCGAAGAACTCCGGCAAGCCGTACGACATCGAGCTGTTCGCGGGTTCGCCTGACGACAACAACACCCGGTACTTCTGGAGCGGCGCCATGAAGGTGCTGCAGCCGTACCTCGACAGCGGCCAGCTCGTCGTCCGCAGCGGGCAGACGAGGATGAACCAGGCCACCACACTGCGCTGGGACGGCGGTACCGCGCAGAAGCGGATGGACGACCTGATCAGCAAGAACTACGGCGAGGAGAGCGTCGACGCCGTCCTCTCGCCGTACGACGGCATCTCCATCGGCATCATCTCCGCCCTCAAGAGCGCCGGTTACGGGACCGCGGGGCAGCCGCTGCCCGTCGTCACCGGGCAGGACGCCGAACTGGCCTCGGTGAAGTCGATCATCCGCGGTGAGCAGACGCAGACCGTCTTCAAGGACACCCGCAAGCTCGCCGCCCAGGCGGTGGCGATGGGCGACGCCGTGCTGAACGGGAGGAAGCCCGTGGTCAACAACGTCGAGGACTACGACAACGGCAAGAAGACCGTGCCGTCGTATCTGCTCGATCCGGTCAGCATCGACAGGTCGAACACCTCGCTCCTGGTCCGCGAGGGGTACTTCACAGCGGGACAGCTCTCATGACCGGCGCCGCCGTCCTGGAGATGCGCTCCATCACCAAGTCGTTCCCCGGCGTCACCGCGCTCAGCGAGGTGAACCTCACCGTGCGGGCCGGTGAGATCCACGCGCTGTGCGGCGAGAACGGCGCGGGAAAGTCCACGCTGATGAAGGTCCTCAGCGGCGTCCATCCGCACGGCAGCTACGAGGGTGAGATCCGCTTCGAGGGCGAGCCGGTCGCCTTCAAGGACATCCGGGCGAGTGAACGCCACGGCATCGTGATCATCCATCAGGAACTGGCCCTGATCCCCCACCTGTCGATCGCCGAGAACATCTTCCTCGGGAACGAGCAGACCCGGCGCGGTGTCATCGACTGGAACGACACCCTGCGCAGCGCCGGCCGGCTCCTGAAGCGGGTCGGACTGCGTGAACACCCCCACACTCCGGTGGGTGAACTGGGAGTGGGAAAGCAACAGTTGGTCGAGATCGCCAAGGCCCTCTCGAAGGAGGTGAAGCTGCTCATCCTCGACGAGCCGACGGCCGCGCTCAACGACGAGGACAGCGCGAAGCTCCTCGAACTGATCCTGGAGCTGCGGGGCGAGGGCATCTCCTCCATCATCATCTCCCACAAGCTGAACGAGATCCGGCGGATCGCGGACCAGGTCACGGTCCTGCGTGACGGCCGCACCATCGAGACGCTTCCCGTGCGCCCGTCGGCGGACGCGGAGCCGGAGCTCTCCGAGGACCGGATCATCCGCGGCATGGTCGGCCGCGACCTCGACCACCGGTTCCCCGAGCGCACGCCGTATGCCGGCGAGGACGCAGGCCGAGTGGCGCTGGCCGTGCGCGGCTGGACCGTACGCCACCCGACGGACCATCGGCGCACCGTCGTCGACGATGTGTCGCTGACCGTCCGCCGGGGCGAGATCGTCGGCATCGCGGGCCTGATGGGCGCGGGCCGCACCGAGCTCGCCATGTCCGTCTTCGGCCGCTCGTACGGGCGGTACATGGCGGGCACCGTGGAGATCGACGGCCGGGAGACGGCGACCCGGACCGTACCGGAGGCGATCGAGGCCGGACTGGCCTACGTCACGGAGGACCGCAAGCAGTACGGCCTCCATCTGGCCGACACCGTCCACCGCAATGTCTCGCTCGTCTCGCTGCCCGGGATGCGCAGGCGCGGGGTCGTCGACGAGTTCCACGAGCGCAAGGTCGCCGAGCGCTACCGCACGAGCATGAACATCAAGACGCCCACGGTCTTCGAGCAGGTCGGCCGGCTCTCCGGTGGCAACCAGCAGAAGGTCGTACTCAGCAAGTGGATCCACGCCGACCCGAGGGTGCTGATCCTCGACGAGCCGACGCGCGGTATCGACGTCGGCGCCAAGTACGAGATCTACACCGTCGTCGACCGGCTCGCCGCACAGGGAAGAGCGGTGCTCTTCATCTCCTCCGAGCTGCCGGAGCTGCTCGGGATGTGCGACCGGATCTACACGATGGCGGAGGGCCGGCTGACCGGTGAGGTCGCCCGCGCCGACGCCACCCAGGAAACCCTGATGCGTCACATGACCATGAGCAGAAGCTGAGGCCCCGCCATGACCACCACGACACCTTCCGCACCGGAGACGAAGGCGGCGCACCCGGTGCGCCCCTCGGCCGGGGTCCTGCTCCTCCAGGGCGTGCGGGCGAACATGCGCCAGTACGGGATGCTCGTCGCGCTCGTCTTCCTCGTCGTCCTGTTCCAGATATGGACCGACGGCACGCTGCTGCTGCCGAACAACGTCTCCAACCTGATCCAGCAGAACAGCTACATCCTCATCCTGGCCATGGGCATGATGATCGTCATCATCGCCGGCCACATCGATCTGTCCGTCGGCTCCCTCGCCGCGTTCGTCGGCGCCCTGTCGGCGGTCATGATGGTCAGGCACGACATGCCCTGGGTGCTGGCCCTGGTGCTGTCCCTGCTGGTCGGGGCGGTCGCCGGCGCCTGGCAGGGGTACTTCATCGCCTATCTCGGCATCCCCTCGTTCATCGTGACGCTCGCCGGAATGCTGCTCTTCCGCGGTCTCACCCAGATCTTCCTGGAGGGCCGGTCGCTGGCGCCGTTCCCCGACGGCTTCCAGAACATCGCCAAGGGCTTCATCCCCGAGATGGGCCCGTACACGCAGTACCACAACCCGACGTTGTTCCTCGGTCTCGTCACGGTCGTCTTCCTGCTGCTGCGCGAGTGGCGCGACCGCAAGCGCCAGCTGGCCTACGAGCTCGACGTGCTGCCCGCCGGCCTGTGGGCGCTCAAGTGCGTGGCGATCACGGCGGCGATCGTTGCCTTCACGCTCACGCTGGCGAGCTTCCACGGTGTGCCGGTCGTCATGCTGATCATGTGCGTGCTGCTGATCGGCCTGGGGTACGTGATGCGCAACGCGGTCGTCGGACGCCATGTGTACGCCCTGGGCGGCAACAAGGCGGCGGCCAAGCTGTCGGGTGTGAAGGACAAGCGCGTCACCTTCCTGGTCTTCGTCAACATGGGTGTCCTGGCGGCTCTCGCGGGCTGTGTGTACGCGGCCCGGCTCAACGCCGGCACACCGCAGGCGGGGCTCAACTTCGAACTGGAGGCGATCGCTGCCGCGTTCATCGGCGGCGCGTCGATGAGCGGCGGAGTGGGCACGGTGATGGGCGCCGTGATCGGCGGCCTGGTGCTGGGCGTCCTCAACAACGGCATGTCGCTGGTGGGTATCGGCACGGACTACCAGCAGGTGATCAAGGGCCTCGTCCTGCTCGCGGCGGTCGGCTTCGACGTCTGGAACAAGCGCCGCTCGGTGGTGTAGTCGGGCCGCCCCTCCTCGTACCGGAGCGCACGCTCCATCCGGCGGTCACGCACGAGACGACTCGCCGCCGGGCGACCGAGGAGGGGCTGTCCGATTCCGGCCGCGTGCCCGGGTTCGCGAGACCGGCGGGACGGGGTGCTCTGTCCTCTCTCGGTCCAACCGCACCGACAAGAGTCCAACAGTCCGGCGGGGCGGCGGGGTTGTGGCGACCGCGACACCGGGGTGGGGGGACGCCGGGCGGATCATCCTCGGCCCGGCTCCTTCGATGCCCGTACGGGCGAGCCGCTGGCCATCGGCGGGATTCCCCTCAAGGGGCTGCGCCTGGACGTCTGGCGGGCGCCGACGGACAACGACAACGGCGCGGCATGCCGGCCGGACGAGCGCTACGGGCTGCTGTGGCGTGAGCTCGGTCTGCACCGGATGCGGCATCGGATCGACGCCGTGGAGACGGACGGGGAGACGCTGACGGTACGGACCCGGGTCGCGCCGGCGGCCCGGGACCTGGGCCTCATGACCGCGTACCGGTGGACGTCGGACGGGACGCGGCTCCGGCTGACGGTGAGCGTCACGCCCGAGGGCGAGTGGCGACAGCCCCTGCCCCGGCTCGGCGTCCGCTTCGGCCTTCCGGCGGCCCTGGAACGGGCGGCCTGGTTCGGCGGCGGGCCGGGCGAGGCGTACCCCGACACACGGGCGGCGGCGCGGACGGGCCGCTGGGAGGCCACGGTGGACGAGCTGCAGACGCCCTACGTACGGCCGCAGGAGAACGGGGCCCGGATCGACAGGCGGTGGGTCGAACTGGGAGACGGATCGACCGGATTGAGGCTCGACGCGCGCGGAGCCGGGGGCACCTCGTGACCGTCACGCGAGTGGTCCGCCGGCCGCACCCCGTGCGACCGGCCGATGCACGGCTACGAGATGATCC
>NZ_JBHTTQ010000070.1:0-40379 GCF_042794475.1 Streptomyces sp. NPDC056527 | reverse complement strand
GGACACCCCTTGGCCCGTGCACTTCCGGTCAGCTGCCGACGTAGGCCGCGAGGTGCTCGCCGGTGAGGGTCGAGCGGTCGGCGACGAGGTCGGCGGGTGTGCCCTCGAAGACGACCCGGCCGCCGTCGTGGCCGGCGCCGGGGCCGAGGTCGATGATCCAGTCGGCGTGCGCCATCACCGCCTGGTGGTGCTCGATGACGATGACCGACTTTCCGGCGTCGACGAGCCGGTCGAGCAGCCCCAACAGGTGCTCGACGTCCGCGAGGTGGAGGCCGGTGGTCGGCTCGTCGAGGACGTAGACGCCGCCCTTCTCGGCCATGTGCGTGGCCAGCTTGAGCCGTTGCCGTTCGCCGCCGGACAGCGTGGTGAGCGGCTGGCCGAGGGTGAGGTAGCCCAGCCCGACGTCGGAGAGTCGTTCGAGGATCCTGTGCGCGGTCGGCGTGCGGGCCTCGCCGGCGCCGAAGAACTCCTCGGCCTCGTCCACCGACATCGCGAGCACCTCGCTGATGTCGCGTCCACCGAGGTGGTATTCGAGCACCGATGCCTGGAACCGCTTGCCCTCGCAGTCCTCGCAGGTGGTGGCCACACCGGCCATCATGGCCAGGTCGGTGTAGATGACGCCGGCGCCGTTGCAGGTGGGGCAGGCGCCCTCGGAGTTGGCGCTGAACAGCGCCGGCTTCACGTCGTTGGCCTTCGCGAACGCCTTGCGGATCGGTTCGAGCAGTCCGGTGTACGTCGCGGGGTTGCTCCGCCGCGAGCCGCGGATGGGGCTCTGGTCGATCGCGACGACGTCCTCGCCCGCCGGGATCGATCCGTGGACGAGGGAGCTCTTGCCGGAGCCCGCGACACCGGTGACGACGACGAGCACCCCGAGCGGCACGTCGACGTCGACCTTGCGCAGGTTGTTCGCCGTCGCGCCGCGGATCTCCAGGGCACCGGTGGGCTTGCGTACCGTCTCCTTGACGGTCGCCCTGTCGTCGAGGTGGCGGCCGGTGACGGTGTCCCCGCGCCGCAGCCCGTCGACGGTGCCCTCGAAGCAGACGGTGCCGCCCGCCGTACCGGCGCCGGGGCCGAGGTCGACGACGTGGTCGGCGATCGCGATCGTCTCCGGCTTGTGCTCCACGACGAGGACCGTGTTGCCCTTGTCGCGCAGCCGCAGCAGCAGGTCGTTCATCCGCTGGATGTCGTGCGGGTGCAGCCCGATCGTCGGCTCGTCGAAGACGTAGGTGACATCGGTGAGCGCCGAGCCGAGGTGGCGGATCATCTTGACGCGCTGTGCCTCGCCGCCCGACAGCGTGCCCGCCGGCCGGTCGAGCGAGAGGTAGCCGAGTCCGATCTCGACGAACGAGTCGAGGGTGTGCCCCAGCGCGGTGAGCAGTGGCGCCACCGAGGGCTCCTTCAGACCGCGGACCCATTCGGCCAGGTCGCTGATCTGCATCGCGCAGGCGTCGGCGATGCTGATCCGCTTGATCTTGGACGACCGGGCGCCTTCGGCGAGCCGGGTGCCGTCGCACTCGGGGCAGGTGGTGAAGGTGACGGCCCGCTCCACGAACTCGCGGATGTGGGGCTGCATCCCCTCCTTGTCCTTGGCGAGCATCGACTTCTGGATCCGCGGGATCAGACCCTCGTACGTCATGTTGATGCCCGCGATCTTCATCCGGGTCGGCTCGTGGTGGAGGAAGGCGTGCAGCTCCCGCTTGGTGAACCTGCGGATCGGCTTGTCCGACGCGAAGAGGCCGGACTCGCTGTACAGCCGGTAGTTCCAGCCGCCCGGCTTGTAGCCGGGGATGGTCAGAGCGCCCTCGTCGAGCGACTTGGAGTCGTCGTAGAGCTGGGTGAGGTCGAGGTCGGTGACCGAGCCGCGGCCCTCGCAGCGTGAGCACATGCCGCCGGTACGGCTGAAGGTCGCCTTCACCGCCTTCTTCTCACCGCGCTCGACGGTGATGGCGCCGGCCGCCCGGACCGTCGGAACGTTGAAGGCGTAGGCGCTGGGCGGGCCGATGTGCGGCTTCCCGAGGCGGCTGAAGAGGATGCGCAGCATCGCGTTGGCGTCGGTGGCGGTGCCGACCGTGGACCGGGGATCGGCCCCCATCCGCTGCTGGTCGACGCTGATGGCGGTCGTCAGCCCTTCGAGGACATCGACGTCGGGCCGTGCGAGGGTCGGCATGAAGCCCTGCACGAAGGCGCTGTAGGTCTCGTTGATCAGCCGCTGGGACTCCGCGGCGATCGTGTCGAAGACCAGCGAGCTCTTGCCCGAGCCGGAGACTCCTGTGAACACCGTCAGCTGGCGCTTCGGGATCTCGATGCTGACGTCCTTGAGGTTGTTCTCGCGGGCGCCGAGCACACGGATCACGTCGTGGTTGTCGGTGGCGCGCGGCGCGGGCGTCCGCGTGTTCGTCCTCTTGGCCATGCTCTTCGTGTCTCCATCTGTAGGGCGGGCCGCTTCGGCGGTCTCCGCGGGCGTCGCCCGGCTCGCGTGGACGCTGCCCTCTCCGTACCGGTCACGCTAGTGGCGGCGCGGGGTCCACGCTTCTTGATTCCTGATCCGTCGTGCTGATCCGTCGTGTTCCGATCGCCGGCCCTCTCACGTGGCGGCGAAACGGTCGAGCGCCGCGGCCGTCAGCGCGGCGATCGCCGGGCGCAGGGCGGTGCCGATGTCGGGGGCGAAGTACGGGGAGTGGTTGGGGGCCGGTGGCGGCTGGATGTCGGGGCCGTCTGCCGTCGCCCGGCCCCATGCGGCCGGGTTCAGCACGCCGAGCATCCAGTAGACCAGGGGGACTCCGTGCTGCCCGTGGATCGCGGCTCCGGCGTCGCCGAACAGCGGGAAGTCCTCCGTGGCCATGGATCCCGGCCAGGTCAGGGCCCTCCCGGGGCCCAGGAGCCGCGTGTGGGAGCGCCGTATCGACGCGGTGGTGTTCGGGTCGCAGCGCAGGGCCGCCGAGCGGGAGGCGACGGTCACCTCGGGTTCCTCGGGGGCGCCTGCGGCGGCGCTCTCGGCGAGGACGATACGGCGTACGGCGGCCAGGGCCCGGTCGAGGGACGCTTCGCTCGCCGCGCGGACCCCGATGCCGAGGGTGGCCTCGTCCGGTATGACGTTGGCGGCCGTTCCGGCCCGGAGCCTGCCCACGGTCAGCGTCACCTGGTCGGCGGGCGCGGTCTCGCGGGCGACGACGGTCTGGAGCCGGGTGACGATGGCGGCCGCGGCGACGACCGGGTCGACCGCCAGGTGCGGGGTGGCGGCGTGACCGCCCCGGCCGTGCACCGTCACGTCGAGCACCGCGCCGGCGGCCGCCATCGGTGTCCCGTCCGTCGCGTGCGCGACGGTGCCGGAGGGCAGGGGTGCCGCGTGCTGGGCGAGTACGACATCGGGCCTGCCGAACCGCTCGTACAGCCGGTCGCGCAGCATTGCCTCGGCCCCGCGGAGCGTCTCCTCGGCGGGCTGTCCCATCACCACGAGGGTGCCGCGCCATCGGTCGGAGAGCCGG
This sequence comes from Streptomyces sp. NPDC056527, assembly GCF_042794475.1. Lineage (NCBI taxonomy): Bacteria > Bacillati > Actinomycetota > Actinomycetes > Kitasatosporales > Streptomycetaceae > Streptomyces > Streptomyces sp. NPDC056527. The sequence goes on along the minus strand of NZ_JBHTTQ010000070.1, from coordinate 36,894 downwards.
GAGAGCAGCTCCGCGGCCCCGCTCGCCGCGGCCAGGTGCAGGTCGTGGCCGCATGCGTGCATGGCGTCGTTGCGGCTGGCGTACGGCAGCCCGGTCCGCTCGCGGATCGGGAGCGCGTCGAGCTCCGCCCGTAGCCAGACGCGAGGTCCGGCCCCGTTGCGCAGGACGCCGACGACGCCGTGGCCGCCCACCCCCTGGGTGACCTCGCAGCCCGCCGCGGTGAGTCGTCCGGCGAAGCGGTCCGCGGTGCGGGCTTCCCGACCGGACGTCTCGGGGTGCGCGTGGAGGTCCAGGTAGAGGGTGAGGGCCGGCCGCAGTACGTCTCCGGCCAGGACGAGGAGGGACGGCGGGTGCATCGGCGGACTCCGGGGTACGGCCGGGCCTCCGCCGCGGCGCGGGGAGACCCGGGTGGGGGTGTGCTCAGGGGCTGCCGTCAGGGGAAGGGATGGGGGGCCCTTCGGATCTCGGCGTCGGTGAGGTCGCGGTCCCGGTGTCCGCCGCGTCGTGGCGCGGTGCGCAGCCGGGGCATCAGGAGGGCGCGCTGCCGGTTCCAGCCGAAGTCGATCGGCAGCAGGCCCGGCACCACCGTGGCGACCGTGCGCAGCCCCATCCGTTCCTGCTCGGGCGAGGTCTGGTCGACGACGACGACGTCATGGCCGGCCCGCACCAGCTCGTCCCTGACCACGGCGACGTCGTCCCGCAGGTCTCCGGTGCGCGGGCGGCCGTGGCCCTCCCAGTCCCGGTACACGTCGTCGAAGGGGCGGGCCTCCGACGGTTCCAGATAGCCGTGCGCGTGCTCGGCCATGCGGGGCAGCCCGTAGAGCTGGGGGTGGTCCTTCAGATGCCGTACGAGCGAGAAGTCGTCGGCCATGGCCTCCAGTTCGTCGCGGCGTTCGGCCGTCTGCCGTGCCAGGTGCGGGATGTAGCTCAGCACCTCGGACAGCGCCCCCTCGACCGCGGACCTCGGGTCCAGGGAGGCCGCGGCCGCGAAGGACAAGGTGCCCGGGCCCCCGTCCCTGCGGACGCCGACCACGGTGACGGCCGGGATGGCCAGGTCGATCCGATTGTCGAAGGCGTGCACGTCGTAGCCCTGCAGGGCGGCCCGCTCGACCATGGCGGCGACCGTGGGGCTGCCGACCGACGCCAGGTCGACGCGAGGGAGTCGGGTCCGGCCGTACCAGCCGTTCAGGAAGGAGTCGCGCTCGACGAGTTCGAGCAGGCCGCCGAGGACCGCCTCCTCCGGACAGCCGCCGATGGCACAGCCGTTGGAGCATTCGAAGACGAAGTCGTCGCCGGCGAGCGGGATGCTGTAGTAGACCAGCCGCGACGGCACCAGAACGGGGCGCTCGTCCCTCAGCGACCAGCCCCACTCCCAGGGGATGGGCCGGCCGGGGTCGAACGGCCTGACCATCGGGTCGTCCCGGTACGTCTCCGGGCTGTACAGGCCGCACACGGCGGGGTCGATCGCCTGCGCCTTCAGCTCCTCGTACGAGCCGACGACCGGCGCGTGGCCACCACGCCGATGGGTTCCGGCGTACCGCTCCAGACCCTCGAGGAACGCGAGCCGACGGCTGGTGGCGAAGGAGTTCTCCTGCCCGCTCCAGGTGACGTCGTGGAGCCCCGCGTACCCCCGGACGAACGCGCTGCCGGCCACCGGAGCGGTGGTGGACGAGGTGACGTCGTTCCACGTGCCGGCCCCCAGCGCGCCGCAGACCGGATTGGCCAGGGCGTCGACGGGGAGCGGGTAGGCGAACGCCGAGCGCAGCCGGTAGGAGTCGGGGTCCGGTTTGGGACGCGGTACGGGGGTGAGCGGCCGCACCTCGTCCGCTGTCCGGGCCCGGGCTCGCGGTCCGCAGTCCGAGCAGAGCGGGTCGGCGAGCAGGGGGTAGGTCCTGACGAGCAGGTTCGCCAGGTCGACGCGGGTCACCTGGGGCAAGGCGCGGTCCGCCGGGTGTTCGGCGGGCGGCACCGGGCGGGGACCGCGCACCAGGGCCTCGCACAGCGCGGCCACGGCGTCGTGGACGTGAGGGGTGAGCAGCGGCCAGGCGCCGGCCGGGCGGGGCCCGTCGAGGCCGCCGGTCTCCAGGGCGTTGCGCTCGCTGCGGCTGCGCAACCGCTGCCAGCGCAGGGCGAGACAGCGGCCGCAGGCGGGTGCGGTGCCGTCTCCTCCCCACGGCCCGAGCAGCACGGCCGAGGCGCTGAGGTGGACCAGCGCCGTCGGACGGTCCGCGCTCCAGGGGTCCGGTGCCTCGGTGGCCGCACCCCGCGCGCCGACGGCGCCGAGCGGTACGACCCGTGGGGCGTCGGCTCCGAAGTGGCCCTCCAGAAAGGTCTGGAGGGCGTCGCGGGCCTCCGCCATCGGATGCGCCGGCAGCCGGGTGGCGGTGCTCATGACGTCTTCGTCCAGCGGAAGGTGCGCGCCGCGACGGCGCTGAAGACCACGGCGAACGCGACGAGTCCGGCACACCCCACGCCGATGTCGGAAAGGTCCCCGCGGCCCGTCAGCGCGGCCGACACCGCGTCGTTGAGATAGCGCAGCGGTAGGATCAGCGAGATGCGCTGCAGCCATTCCGGCATGGAGTCCAGGGGGAAGAACGAGCCGGACAGGAACGCCATGGGCAGCATCAGGAAGTTGGCGATGCCGGCGACCGATTCCGGGGTGTCGGCGATGCTGCCGATGATCACCCCGAGCAGCAGGAAGGTCGTGATGCCGAGGAGCATGACGGGTATCAGCAGGGGCCACCGGGAGGCGGGCACGAGGCCGAAGCCCGGAAGCATCGCCACCCCGACGAAGAGCACCGACTGGACGAACCCCACCCCCAGGGCGAGGACGTAGCGGGACCCGATGACCGAGGACAGCGGGGCGGGAGACATCCGGATCATCCGGAGGATGTCGTCCGCGCGCCACTGCATCAGCGTGAACCCGATGCCGAAGACGGCCGCGTTCGCGACGCCCCAGGAGAGCACTCCGGAGGCGGTGTAGGAGAGGTACGAGAAGCCGCTCTCCTCGACGGCCCGGCCGCGGAACACGAGTCCGAAGACGACGAGGAAGATCAACGGGAAGGCGAAGGTGAAGAAGACGGTCGTCTTGTCCCGGACCTGGGCACGGTAGCCCGCTGCGGTCAGGGCGGAGTAGGCGCTCATGCCTGCTGCTCCTGGTTGTTCGGGGCGAGGGGGGTCCGCCGGGCGGTGAGGTCGAGGTAGACGTCCTCGAGGCTGGGCGTGCGGGTCTGCACGCCGTCCAGGCCGGTCACGGTGTCGAGGGCGGCGAGCACCCGGCCGGTGGCGCGGGTCTCCAGGACGAGGTGTCCGCCCTGCACCAAGACGCCGTCCACACCGGGCAGGGACCTGGCCCGCTCCTCGTCGATCCGGCCGAGCGGCACCAGCAGCCGACTGCTCGCGCCGAAGGTCCGGATCAGGTGCTGCGGTTCGTCGGTGACGACGAGTCGGCCGGCGACCAGGATTCCGACGCGGTCGCAGAGTGCCTCCGCCTCGTCCAGGTGGTGGGTGGTGTAGACGATGGTCCGGCCCTCCGCCTTGAGGCCGCGCAGGACCTCCCACAGATCACGGCGGCCCTCCGGGTCGAGCGAGGCGGTCGGCTCGTCGAGGAAGATCAGCTCGGGTCCGTGGACCAGCGCGGAGGCGATGGCGAGACGCTGGCGCTGGCCGCCGGAGAGGTCGTCGACCCGGACGTCGTGCTGCCCGTCGAGACCCACGGCGCCGAGGGTGGCGTCGACCGCCGCGCGGTCCGCGCCGAACAGTGCCGCGACGGTACGCAGGTGCTCGTGGACGGTCTGCCGCACGAAGAAGGCCGAGGACTGGGTCTGTACGCCCATGCGCGGCAGCAGAGCGGTGTTGCGCGGCCAGGGCGACTCGCCGAACACCGTGACCGATCCGGAGTCGGCCTTGCGCAGCCCTTCCATGATCTCCACCAGGGTGGACTTTCCGGCGCCGTTGGGGCCGAGGAGCCCGAAGAACTCGCCGCGCCGGATGGTCAGGGAAACCCCGTCGACGGCCTTGCGGTCCCCATAGGTCTTGGTCACGTCGACGACCGCGACGGCCGCTCGGGCTCCGGGATCTGTGAGGGGGGTGGTGGAGCTCATTCGGGTACCTCATTCATGAGTTGCGTGGTCTTTCGCCGTCGGGTCGGGAGGTCGAGGTCATCGGAGCAGCAGGAGGAGTACGGCCGTGCAGGTTCCGGCCACCGCGAGCAGCACCAGGGCGACCGCCGTGACGGCGTAGGAGGTGTGGATCCGGCGGGCCCGGCGCGGGTACGCGGCGACCGCCTCCCGCCCGCGCCGGCGCAGGGTCAGGTAGGTCCAGGTCTCCGGGGCGAGGTTGGCGGTGCCCAGGGTGTGGCTGAGGATGCGGTACCCGTCCAGCGGCGGCAGCGGGACGAGGTTGCTCAGAGCCTGCGCGCAGCCGATGAAGAGCATTCCGGCGAGCGGCGGGCGACTGGGGTCCGTCGGCTCAAGGAGCGCCCACCAGAGCGCGAAGGGCAGCAGGAGCACCAGGTTGACGTGAGCGCCTGCCGCGGCCACCACCAGCTTGGGCCGCAGACCGGGCAGGAACAGGTAGTTGTCGACCGTGCAGTACATCATCATGGCCGGGAACCGCCAACGCAGCCCGATCTCGGTGACCACGCCGCCGTAGTGGCGGGCGGCGATGCCGTGGGCGAGTTCGTGCAGGCAGATGCTGAACCAGAGGAAGACCGCGAACGGGACCAGCACGAGGGGCCGGGTCAGCAGGTCGAGGGTTCCGTCGAGGAACGTCACCGGATCCGCGAGTACGGTCCCGATCATCGACAGAACGGCTGCCACCAGGGGCAGTTGGGCCCAGGGGCGGAGCAGCGGGGACAGGAGTCGGTGCAGGCGTCCGGCGGTCCTGTGCGCGTCCGCCACGGTCCGCCGACTGCCCTTCCAGAAGGTGCCGGTGCGGGCGGGCGGCGGCTCGGGCGGTGCGGGGTCCGGGGATCCGGCAAGCAGTCCGCGGGTGCCGAGCAGGCCGAGCAGTCGCGTCCACTGTTCCTCGGGGAGCCTGAGACGGAACCGGGCCGCGTACGCGGACACGACGTCGTCGAGGTTCCGGGTGCCGTCGAGCCGGCTGATGACGAAGTGCTCCTTGGGGCCGACCTCGAACGTGGCTCCGCTGACCGGGTGTTTGATGAGGTGCACGGTCCGCGGTCCGCGCAGCACGGCCGGGCCGATCAGCACGCCCGGCCGCAGTGCGGGACGGTAGGCGCGGGCCGCGGCGGCACGGTCGGCATGCTCCGTCGCGCTCATGAGGCGTCCTGCCGTCCCTCTCGCCGTCCGTCCCTCGGACCGCCGGCCGGCTCGCGCAGCACCCGGCCCAGGACGAACGCCAGGTACGCCTCGTCCCGGATCGTCACATGGAGCCGGTTGTTGGTCATGTGCATGTACGGCGAGAGCAACCGGGGCAGCACCGCGGGGACATGGGTCGCGGTGACCAGGGGGGCCGCGTCGGGATCCTCGGCACGCTCCTGCCCGGTGTCCTCACGGGCTGGGCCCTCCCACGCGGGGAAGGCGAGTTCACCTCGCTCGGTGAGGTCCACCACCCGGTCGCGCAGCTCCAGGCAGTGCTCGGCCCAACCGCGCAGGAACGCCGGCAGCCGGGCCGGATCGCGGCTCGCCACGGCCCCCCTGAGCTGGGCGAACCGTTCGCCGAGCGAGGGCGCCATGCGCTCGTAGGTGCGCTCGTACTCGGTGGATCCGATGAAGCCCGTCCCGGGGAACAGCCGGTGCCAGAAGGCGTAGTACGAGTCGAGGTAATCGGCGAGCCGCTCCTCCTCGGGCAGGAAGCAGCTCGCCATCACCATCATCAGCTGGGCGGACGTCCCGAGCAGTACCGTCCGCAGGTGGAGATTCATGCTCCGGTACGCCTCCAGGACGAGGTCGCTGGAGTGCCGGAAGTGCCATTCGGCGAGGTCCACCCCGGCCGGACCGCCGTACTTGGCGTACTCGGGGGCGTAGACCTCGGAGGAGAAGGAGTTGTTCGGCCTGAGGTTCATCCGGCCGTCCGCGCCCATGTACCTGGCCCGGTCCTCGCCCGGGAACTCGATGTCGAAGAGGGAGTTGTAGAACTCCTTGAGGAATCCCGAGTCGACCTCGTAGAGGGCCGGGCGGCTCTTCAGGAAGCCGCTGATCGTCTCCTCGGCGCGACGGCGCACCTCGGCCTCGGCGTCGGGGCCGCTCGGTCGGAGGCGCAGCCTCACGTGCGGCCCCTCCAGCCAGTAGGTGATGAAGAAGTACCCCGACAGCAGGCCGTCCTCGGTGAGCCGGTCGATCAGTGGACGCACACAGTCGACGAGCAGTGGCCGGGGGTTGGCCGCGTAGAAGATGTGCAGAGCCAGCCAGGGCGAGGGTTCGGTGCCTTCGGGGGCCGCCCGGAAGGCCGCGGGCTCGGTCAGTTCGGGCATGACGGTGCGACCTCCTGGCCGGACTGCGGGACATGGCGGGTGGTGAAGGTCTCCACGGCGAGTTCGGCCACGTGCCGGCCGCGCCGCGAGGTGACGTGGAGCCCGTCCTCCGTGGGGAGCATCTCCTGGAAGGCCACCCGGGTGCCCGGCTCGCGCTCCACGAGTGCGTCGAGCGCGGACAGGGAGAGCGGGCTGTCGAAGTCGACGTAGAACGGCTTGGCTCCGATCGGGCCCTGGCCGGGGTGGGAGACCGTGGCGAAGCAGCGGTCGGGCAGCGCGTGGGCGCGGCGCCAGCGCTGCCAGTCCAGGTAGTGCTCCTCCTCCCCCGTGCCGGGGCGCGGGGCAGGCAGGACCTCGGCGAGCGCGGTCCAGGTGCGCCGGCCGACCACCACGGTTCCGTACCGAACCCGCGGCCTGCGGGTGACCCCGTCCTCGGCCTCTCCCTCGGGCACCCCGGCCCAGATGTCGAAGGGGGCCATGGTGCTCGGGGAGAGCAGGAGAAGGGTGCGCGGGATGGCGGGGAGCGCGATCGGCACGAGATAGCCGAGGTAGACCGGCACGACCTCTCGGTCGAGGCGGCGGGAGCGGAGGACCAGACGACCGGCGGCCTCGTCGTGTTCGACGTAGAGGTCGTCGAGGTGGATGCGGCCCGCCTCGGGCGCGGTGCTGGTCTCGCCCGGGCAGACGATGTGGTGGTCGGTGAGCCGGCCGTGCAGGTTCAGGTTGCTGGTGACCGGCCCTCCGGTCACTTCGGCGAACACCGTGCCGTCCGGCCGTCGGTCCGCGATCTCCTCACGCAGGGCGTCGGAGAGGCCGGATGCCGCCGTGTCCGGTCCGGCGCCGTCGTAGAGATGGGTGAACCGGCTGAAGGGGAAGGCCAGTCCGCCGTAGGACTTGTTGAGGACGACGAGCTGCCGGCCTCCGTCGGGCCCGGAGAGCTGGAGATGGTGGCTCTGCGGTACGAAGTGGCCCGCGAGCGGCGCGAGTTCGGCGGCGGTTGCGGCGAGCAGGTCGTCGGCCAGCTCGATCTCCTCGGCGCCCTTCGACCCGTGGTGCTCCCACAGGGCGCGCATACCGTCGTGGAAGCGTCCGCGGGCCCGGTCGAGGGTCTTCATCTCGCTCTGCCCGAGCCAGTTCTCCTCGGGCACGTACGCGCCGTCCGCGTCGAAGGAGACGCGCTTGGAGGTGAAGGACACGTACTGGTCGAAGAAGTCCTCGTGGAAGTCGTGGACCAGACCCAGCAGGTCGTCGCAGCGCCCGCCTCGGCCGTACCTGGCGACGAAGAAGCCGAGCAGCGTGATGCGTTGAGGGAGCGTCAGGTCGAAGAGCGGCAGGACGCCCTCGACGGCCCGCAGCGCCCGGCCGGTCTCCCCGTCCAGCACGGCGGGCCCACAGACCAGATCGTCGCCCATGCTGACGTCCTCGTACAGCAAGGTCTGCGGAAGGGTCGGCTCGTCCGCCCCCAGTTCCCTCTGCGCTGCCAGGAGTCGGCCGCGCAGGGTGCTCAGAAGCGTGCGGCTCTCGTCGACGTCGGCCTCGGAGTAGCGGGCGAGGCAGTCGGCCGGTCCGTCGAGGAGGTCGGCCAGCCGGTCGGCCCAGGGCGCCCCCAGGGAGCGCAGGGCCTCCTGGTAGGAGCGCAGCGGATCGCGGCTGTGGACGTCGGTGCGGAGCAGGGGTACCTCCACCATGCCGACGTTCAGCAGGGCCGACGCGTACCGCTCGCACTCGTCCCGCCCGGTCCGGTGCTCCGTCTCCAGCCAGTCCACCAGGTCACGGTGGCGCACCACCCCGTCGTGGTCGCAGAGCCATTCAAGGAGCCGGTCCAGGGTGCCGCTGCTCCCCAGGAAGAACAGCCGGTCGCGGACCGCGTCGAAGGTGACGGCGGCGCCGTCGTCGCCCGCGGTCGTCACATGGCGTACGTAGCGGATGCGGTCGGCGTCCCGTTTCCATCCCGGGGAGAGGACCACCGGCAGGTCCCGGCGCCGTTCGTCGTCGGCGGCGATCAGCTCGGTCAGCCGGCTCAGCACGACGACGTTGAGCCGTACGTGGCTCGTCCAGTCCTCGCCGACATTCATTGCGGCCGTGCCGTCCGCCGGATCGCCCGCGAAGCCTGCCAGGCCGACGGCGGTGAGGGTGCTGAAGGGGCTGGTCTTGCAGGCCGTGCGGTACAGATAGGTGAGGGCGGAACGCTCGATCTTGCGCAGACGGTTGCCCGGCCGCGCGCTCGTGTCCCGCAGGTAGGTGTCCAACCGGCCGTCGAGGGCGGGCGAGGCCAGCAGAAGGCCGCGGCGCAGTCGCTCCTCCGTCAGCGCGCGACGCAACGCGCTCCGGCTCGACCGGAGTTCACCGGCCAGCAGCTCCGCCCCGGTGGCCGTCAGCTCCGCGAGACGGGCACGATCCCGCAGCCAGCGGCCGGTGCGCTCGCCGGTCTCCCGGTCCAGCCGTGCCACCAGCCGGACGGCCGCCTCGGGGTCCGCCGGCAGCCGGTTGTTGAAGATCCGCCGCCGCAGATCGAGCAGGCCGCGACGCACCGCCGCGTCGTCCGGTCCCCCGTCGGGGCCGGTGGTGGACTTGACGAGGGCGTGCAGCAGATCGCTGAGGGCCGCTCCGGCGGAGGTCAGGCGCTCCTCCTCGGCCAGCACGGCGTCGGCCCAGCCGCGGGTGCGGGGGCAGCGCAGACCGTCGACCGTCTCGATGGGCAGGCCGGCCGCGCGGAGCACGAAGCGTCTGCCGGGCTCCCAGCGGGTCCCGGACTCCGTGCCGGTGCCCGCGACGGTGTCCGGGACGCCGGACTCTGTGGGTGTCATGCGGAATCCTCCGAGGCCGTCAGGCGATCTCGTGGTGGAAGTCGGCGGGCCCCGGCCGTTCGTGACCGAGGGCCATGATGAGCAGCGGGGCCTCGTCGCCGTCCGCGAGACCGAGCCGCTCGACGAACGACACGTTGTCGAAACCGAGGGCGACGCCCGCGCCCAGGCCCAGTGCGGAGGCCGCCAGGTAGAAGCTCTGGGCGACGGCTCCTGCGGTGCCGACGGCGAGGCGGTAGCCGCGGTCGCCGACGGCGTCGAGGACGGCGGCGGTCCGCACCGTGGGCACCAGGACCGCGCCCGCCTGCTCCAGGTTGTAGTTGGCCAGGAAGTAGTTCGCCTGAAGGAACGAGCCCTGCGGGCCGGCCGCGACCAGACGCAGGTCGCCACGGTCGGGGTCGTACGCGTACGCGCCCCGCTCGACGCCCTCCACGTGATTGACGAAGGCGTAGAGCCTGGCGAGCCGGAGCTCTCCGTGCGGATCGGTGTCGCCGGCCAATCGGGTCTCGGCACAGGCCGACAGGACCGCCGACAGGTGGCCGTTGGAGACCCGACGCCGGGCGTCGAACCTGCCGAAGCTGGAGCGGCGCTCGCGCAGAACCCTTCGTAGTCCGGTGTCGGGCAGGACCGGCGCGGGCAGGGCCGCACGGACTCCGTCGCCGTCGTCCGGCAGGGCCGCCGCGGCGGCCAGGGAGCCGGGGGCGGGGCGGGAGAGGGCGCCGTCCATGGTGGCCGTGTGCATGGACCGCAGGGTGGTGAAGTCCAGCAGCGTCCGGGAGCGTTCGACGTCCCGGTGCCGGACGGCCGGCCGATGGCGCGGGTCCGTGGGCGGGGCGTCCGGGCCGGTGGTGCGCCGGGCGGGCCGCGGGCCGTCCCAGTGCAGCGGCACGACGGCGAACACCGCCTCCTCCTCGCCCGGTGCGCCGAGGAGTTCGTTCAGCGCGGGTTCGTCGAACCACAGCAACGGGGCGAGGCGCAGTCCCCGGGCCGCGGCCCAGATCCGCCAGGTCTGCACCAGTGTGCCGAGGTCGGTGCAGACCACGTGGAAGGAGAAGCTGTTGTACTTGAAGGAGTTCTGCCAGTACTTGACGCCGAGGATCAGATACTGGTCGGTTTCGAGGGCCTCGGCGGGGGCGTCCGGGCCGAGGGCGGCGCGGACCCGGTCCGTCACGTCACCGGCCAGCAACCGCTGCAGGGCGTGCCGGTGGACGTCGTAGTAGTGGAGACCGGGGGTGAGGGGGCCGGAGGCGCCGGACGCCCAGTGGACGCTCACCGGGTAGAGCCCGCCACCTCCCGCGGTGCCGCGTGACCAGTTGGCGTGGGTGTAGAACGGCAGCCCGGCGAGGTCGGTGTTGGCCTGGATGCCGAGGCGGCGGCCGGTCAGCCCGTACGAGTCCTTGAGCATCGCAGAGAGCAACGGAAGGCTGAACCCGCGAGGGCCGTCGGCGTCCTTGGCGGTGGCCGAGTCCTCGGCGGCGCTGGGGGCATCGGCGGCTCCTGGGCCCTTGGCCGCGTCACGGTCCTTGGCCGCGTCACGGTCCTTGGCCGCGCTCGGCAGCAGGCCCGGCGCGATCGGGACGTCGGCGAGGTCCTCCGTGCCCGGCAGGGCGAACGCCTCGGCGTTCGGGTAGAACTTGCCCCTGCGCGGACCGTCGGCCCAGTTCACGACATGGTCGGTGGGCTCCATCGGCACGCGGCCGCGGTGCAGGATGGCGTGCGCGTACTCATGGGCGTACCCCATGGGATCCCCCTTTCCTCGGTTCTTGGCGCGCTCGCGCGCCGGGACGGACGGGCGGCCGGTCACGGGAACGGGTGCGGGCCGGGGTTGAGTTCGGCCTCGGTCAGGTCGTCCGGCCGCAGGCCCGCCTCACGCAGCGCGGTACGCATCCGCGGCATGTGCCGGGCGCGCTGCCGCGTCCAGCCGAAGTCGAGCGGGAGCAGGCCCGGCACCAGCACCTTCACGGTGTGCAGACCCAGCGCGCGTTGCTCGGGCACGGTCTGGTCGACGACGACCACGTCGAATCCGGCGGAGGTCACGGCGTCCACCGCGGCGATCAGGTCGTCCCGTACGTCCGTACCGGAGCCGTCGGCGCGGGACCATCGCAGATCGGCCACGCGTCCGCGCTCCGGGGGTTCGGGGGCCGAGGCCGGGCGGAGCAGGAAGTCGGCGTGGCGGCCCATCTCCGGCACCGCGTAGACCAGCGGATGGTCGTGGAGGCTGGTGATCCTCTCGAAGTCCTCGGCCATGGCCCGGTACGCGGCCTCGTCGCGGCGGAAGCGCTGGAGGAGCTGTACGGAGTCGGTGGCGATCTCGCACAGCGCCGCGGTGAGCGCCGCCTCCGGGTCGAGGGAGGCCCCGGCCCCGAAGCACATCCGGGCCGGGCCGCCGTCGAACCGCTCGGCGACCGCGGTGACCACGGGGACCGGGAAGGTGATCCGGGCGTCGAAGAACCTGGCCCGGTACCCGTACATGGCCATCCGGTCCACCATGACCCGGGTGCGCGGGTCGGCGCTGCTCTCCGGGTCGATCTCGGGGAGCGGCTGCATGCCGTGCCAGGCGAGCAGGAAGGCGTCCCGCTCCAGGACCTCCATCAGGCCGCTGAGCACGGCTTCCTCCAGACTGCCCCCGGAGGCGCAGCCGTTGGAGCTCTCCTGCACGAACCGGTGCTCGATACCGGGCTTGTGGTAGAAGGCGAGGACCTCCGGGACGGGGCGGGGCAGCGCGTCCCGCAGCGACCAGCCCCAGACCCAGGGGACGGGACGGTCCGAAGTGAACGGCGGCACCCACGGGTTGGCGCGGTGGAAGTCGTCCGTGTACAGGCCGGTCTCGCGCGGGTCGACGGCGTTCGGCCCGAGTTCGTCCAGGGAGGCGGTCAGGGTGAGGGCCCGGCCCCGGGCGCGCATCCCGGCGAAGCGTTCGAGGCCCTCCAGCACTCCGATCCGGGTGCTGGCGTGGTACGTGTCGGCGTGACCGCCCCAGAAGGTCTCCCGCAGATAGTCCCCGGAGCGGCTGGAGAAGCAGCCCACGGTGGCCGCGGTGGTCGGCGAGGTGACGTCGCAGACCACCGACGGCCCGACGGCTCCCCAGTGGGGGTTGGCGAAGGCGTCCACCTGGATGCCGTACGCGTCCACCGGCAGGACCCTGCTGACGCCCGGCCGGTATCTGGGCGCGGGCCTCAGGACGAGGGCGGCCGACTCCGCGGTCACCGGTCGCGGTGTGCCACAGCCGGGGCAGTCCGGCTCGGGCACCAGAGGATGGTGCCGGACGGTCAGTTTCTCCAGGTCCACCAGCCACACGTCGGGGAACGGCCGTCGATCGTCCCGCGGGGCAGCGGCGAGCCGGGCGATGAGTGCGGCGACGGCCTGCGCGGCGAACGGCACTCGGTACGGCCAGGACCCCGCCTCCCGTGTGTGTCCGCGTAGTTCGATGCCCTCCCGCAGCCCCACGGAGCGCACGCCCTGCCAGCGGCGCCGCAGACAGTCGGCGCAGCCGGTCCGTCCCTCCGCCGGCCAGGGGCCGACGATCGCCTGCCGGCCGTACAGGTGCACGGGAAGCGTGGAACGGTCGACGCCCTCCGCACTGGTGGGGGTGGCGAAGGCGTCCCGTACGCCGAGGGCGGAGACGGTGATGCCCGGAAGCCGGTGGCCGGGCTCCGACTGCAGTTCCGTCAGGGCGTGACCGAGTTCCTCGGCGAAGAGGCGACATGCCCCGCGCCGCGGCTCCCGCGCCTCGTCGACGGTGGCCTCGACGAGGTCAACGGTCATCGTCGGCCGCCTTGGTGAGCAGGACCCGGACGGTGTGGATCCCGACGGCGGGCAGGTCGGCTGCGTGCGTGGGCACGACGAAGGCGTCCCGCCCGGCGGCGGCGAGGCGTTCCAGCACGTCCGTCCAGATCGCCTTGGACGGTCCGGTGGCCGATCCGGTGGCGCCGTCCTGTGCCGTGACCGGTATCAGGAAGGCGTCGAGGTCGGCGAGGAGCGGAGCACCGGTATCGGGCGCGCCCAACACCCCCTCCAAGGCGAGCTGGACGGTGCCGAGCAGGTCGCGCAGGGCGTCGGTGGCCGCGGCCGCCCGGTCGAGGGCGGCGCCGATGGCCCAGCGGCCCGGCGCGTCCGGCTCCGCGGTCCGGGTCCTGGCCAGCACGACGGACACCCCGGTGTGGTCCTCCTCGCCGAGGTCGAGCAGTTCGACGTCAAGGCCCAGATGCCCGGCGGAGCGCAGCAGGAAGGTCGCCTCGGGAACGTCCGTGAGGACGGCCGGGGCGATCACCGCCGTGCGCCCGGCCCCGCGTACGGATCGCCGCAGCGCGTCATGGGCGATCGCGGACAGCAGACCGGCCGCCGCGGCCTCGGGAAGACCCCCGCCGGCGCCGGCGCCGGCGCGTGACGGCTCGAACCGGCGGTCCTGGTTGTGCGGTCCGAAGGGCCGCACGGCGCCGGCCGGCACCCGTGTCTCCTCCTTGGTCAGCAGCGACGTGGCCAGGACCCAGGACGCCACCCGATCACCCCCGGCACCTGTGGCCGTCGTCAGCAGGTCCGGACGCACCGCTTGCGGCGACTCCGTCCGGTCCGCGCGCGCGTCGACGTCCGGCGCGAGCACGGCCGGTACGACATGCTCGGCGTAGACCTCCGCGGCGGCATCGAGGGCCCGCAGGCGGGCGCCCGCGGTGTGCTGGACGTCGAAGGCGACGACCGTTCGCCGTCCAGCCGCTCCCAGACCGATCTCCACGGCACCGACCTTCAGCGGGGTCTGGGTGACCGGATCGTCCGCGTACCGCGTGAAGACACCGACGGACGGTCGGACGGCGAGCGAGCGACGGTCGAGCTCGGCGAGCGGCCCCTCGGTCGCGCCGTCGTCGGGAGCGGCGGCGACGACTGGCTGGAAGGCGGGCCGCTCGGAGGCCTCCGTCAGGTCGACGGGCTCGGGTTGGCCGGACCGGGCCGGGCAGAAGGGACAGCGCGGATGGGGCAGCAGCCGTTCCGCCAGGACGTCGAAGGAGGCCATGTCCTGGAGCAGCACCTGTCCCCGGGTCTCGGCGGGCAGTGCCTTGGTGACCAGCCGGAACACCTCGTAGCCGAGCAGATTGCCGAGCATCGCGGCGAGCGGGCCGCGCGGCGCGGGGCCGCTCGCGCCCTCCCCCAGGGCCAGACCGCTCCAGAGCTCGGCCGCGACGGCCGCGTCCCCTGTCGCGCCGAGCCGAAGCGCCGCGCATGCCAGGCATCCCGCGGAGTCCGGTTCGCTGACCGGTCCGACGACCGCCCGGTCGCCGAAGGTCCAGGCGGGAAGCAGGAAGCGGCCGTCCGGAACGCCCTGGCCGAGCAGGGCGGTCGCGCTCCGGAAGGCGTCGCGGCCACCGGCGGCGACCACCACGTCGTACCCCTCGTACGCATCCCAGTCGCCCGCTCCGCCGGAGCCGGCGTCCGGCAGCACCGCAACCTCGACCGGGCAGCCCCGAGCGGTGTGCTCCTCCGCCTCCGCCCGGAGCCGGGCGAACTCCCCGGCGGTGACGGGTCCTTCGGCCGCGGCGGACTCCACACCGACGGCGGCGCAGCCGTTGCGTATCAGGGAGAGCGCGCACCAGCGGGCGACCGGGCCGTCGCCGAGCACGGCGACGCGGGTGTCGCGGAACGCGGCGAACCTGGTCTCGGCACCGTCGGCGTAGTGGTCGATGTACGCGATCTGCTGGGCGAAGCGGGCGGCGACCGCCGGTTCCACCGACGCGCCCGTGCCGGACTCCGCGGGGTCCGGCACGGGCCGGGCGAATCCGCGGGCGTACAGCGCCTTGACCAGTCCGCCTACCATCGCCTTCTGCGGGTCCTTGAAGCCCGCGCAGATCTCGGCCACGGTCCGGTCCCCGTCCATGTGCGGGACGAGCAGAGTGACGAACCGGTAGGCGGACGGGGAGTTGAGCTGGAAGCCACCGTCGGCGTTGTGGAAGATCACGCCCTTGGGTGTCTCGGTGAACAGCACGTCGCGGCGCACCCTGGGTCGGGTGTCGGCGGTCTCCTCGTACGGCGTCGTGGGCATGCGGGGATCGCACCTCCGGGTCGGGGCCTGTGAGCCGCTCGTTCTGAAAAGGCGGGACATGCGGGGTGTACGGGGCGCGGCGACGGGGCCGCTTCGCACGGAGCCGGGCGGAGCCTCAGGTGGCTCCGGACGGGAGAGCGCGCCGGGCCGCGGCGACGACGGCCTGCGGGGTGCCGCCGGGGCGGGTGGCGGCCCTGTGGAGCGCGTGGGCGCGGAACAGCGCGTTCATACGGAGGGTCCCGGGCTCGTCCTCTTCGAGGAGTCCGTTGTCGAGCAGCCGCTCGAGCAACTCCTCGGCGTCCGTCTCGGGTACGGAGAGGGTGGTGGCCACGGCGGGCGCGGTGAGCCGCCCGCTCAGTCGCGCCAGCCGCAGGTGCGCGTCGGCAAGGGGGGCGGGCAGCCGACGAAGAGCCTGGTCGAGGGCGAGCGGTACGGACATCCGGGGGTCGTCGGGCAGCGCCAGCCGGGCGGGCAGGTCCCGCCGCAGCCATGTGGCGTAGTCCGCCAGGGACATCTTGGGACGGGTCAGCAGCCGGGCCCCGACGATCCGCAAGGCCAGCGGCACGTGTCCGCACATGTCCGTGAGGGTGCGGGCGGCCGTGGTCTCGGACTCCACCCGCTCCTGTCCCAGGACGGTGGTGAGGAGTGCCGAGGACTCCTGCGCCGACAGGGCGCCGAGCTGGAGCACCGCCGGGCCGTGCGTGGCGACCAGGGCGGCCAGTCCCATACGGCTGGTGACGACGACGGCGCCCGCGGCGGTGACGTCGAGCAGTCCCCGTACCTGGTCCGGGTGCACGACATCGTCGAGTATCACCAGGCACGACCCGAGGGAGGCGCCGGTGGGGAGTACGGAGCGCAGTTCGGCGGCCGCGTCGTCGACGGGCCGTGGCGTGCCGTCGGGTCCGCTCAGTGACAGCAACACGCCACCTGCGGGGTAACGGTCGGCCACCAGGTGCGCGGCATGCAGGGCCAGCGCGGTCTTGCCCATGCCGGGGCCGCCGGAGATGACGGCCGACACCGGCGCGGCGTTCGTCAGCTCGTCCGGCCGGCCGCCTCCGCTCAGGTGGCGCACCAGGTCGGCGGTCTCGCGGATGCGGCCGGTGAAGCCGGGGACGTGGGGTAACCGGGGACCCGGCGCGCGGGCGGACCGGTGCGCGCCGCCGAGCGGGTGGGGCGCGGGCGGGGACGGGAGGCCCGGTCCGTGGGACTCGGCGTGGGACGGGTGTCCAGGCTCGTGGGGCTCGCGCGGGGACAGACGGCCGGGCCGGTGGGACTCGGGCGGGGACAGGCGATCCGGCCCGTGGGACTCGGCGTGGGACGGGCGGCCGGGCCCGCGGGGCTCGGCCGGGGCGGTGCGTCCTCCGTGCTGCGGGCCCGGGTCGCCGGTCGTGGCGTCGGTCGTGACGTCGGTCGTGACGTCGGCCGTGGCGTCGCTCTTCGCCGGGGCCGTACGCGATGTCAGCGCCGGTGTGGTGGGCTCCAGGGCCGGGCCCATGGGTTCGTCACCGCGCAGGATGGACAATTCCAGTTTCTGCAGTTCCGCGCCCGGGTCGACGCCGAGTTCGTCCCGGAGGTGCGTCCTGATCCTTCGGTACTCGGCCAGCGCCTCGTTCTGCCGCCCCACCCGGTAGAGCGCGCGCATCAGCTGGGCGGCGAGTCCTTCGTGCTGGGGATGGGCCCTGGTGGCCTCCCAGAGGTCCACCAGGACCTCGCGACATCGCCCCTGGTCCAGCTGGATCTCGCAGACGCGTTCCAGGACGCGCAGCCGCTCCTCGACCAGCCGGGGCACCTCGTCGCGATGCAGGAGCTCGGAGGGGACGTTGGTGAGCAGGGGCCCGCGCCACAGGCCGAGCGCCGTGCGCAGCAGGGGGAGTTCGGACTCTCCGGCGCCGTCCGCCTCGGTGGTCAGACGACGGAAGTGCAGCAGGTCCAGGGTGTCGCCGTCGGCCGGGAGGAGGTAGCCCCCGGCGACCGCGACCACCGCCTGCGCCTCTATGTCGTACTTCGCGAAGAGGCGGCGCAATCGCAGGACGCAGCTCTGTAACGCCGCCTTCGCCGTCGCCGGCTGCTCCTCGCCCCAGACGGCCTGCCGGAGCCGGGACGTCGGAACCACCTCACCGGGCCGGACCAGCAGCGCCGCCAGTAACGACGTCGGCTTGGCGGGCGGAAGGACGACCACGTCACGCCCGTCGGTGATGCTGAGCGGACCGAGCAACTGGAAACGCACGAGTACCCCCGTTGACCGTCGAACACCTGCCGAACCGGCGGTCGACCGGCACTTCAGGGAAATACGTCCTGGCGCCACGGAGCATGTGTGAAGGCGGCTTCACCAAACATTCGGTCGTGTGGCAGTGGTGAGTGTCTACTGGCGTAGATCGCCGGTCAAGGGGGGCTGCGAAGGAGCGCGAGAGAGAGACTCCGGAGTCGCCGCAGCAGCGTCACTGGTGACGGGCCTGTCGGGGTCGCACGACGAACTGCCTTTCCCTGAAGGCAAGTTGGCGATGCCGCGGCGTTCCCCGAGCGTTGTCGCGGTCTTCACGCCGGCCCGGCCGACCGGAGACGGGAGGCACGCTGCCGACCCAGCCGGGCGGAGACGGAAGGCACGCCGCCGACCCCACCGGGCGGAGACGGAAGGCACGCCGCCGACCCCACCGGGCGGAGACGGGAGGCGCACTCTCGACCCCGCCGGGCGGGTACGCGAGGCACGCCGCCGACCCCGTCGGCCGAAGACCGCGAGGCGCACTTCCGAAGCGGGTCGCGCGGGCACGCGAAACGCCCGCCCGGCGCCCGTCTCCCGATGGGAGAGGGCACCGACCGGGCGGGATCGCACCGCCTCCGAGGTCAGGCGGAGCAGGAGGTGGTGCTGCAGGTGGAGCTGGAGGTCGAGGTGGAGCTGGTGCTCGTGCAACCGGCCAGCACGACCTCGCTGGCGTCCGAGTAGTCGGAGATCTCGAAGGTCTCGGCCTCGAGCTTGAGGATCTCGTCCGCGAGGGTGCTCAGGTCGTTGTTCATGGTGCCTCCCGATGGGTGAGGGCGCGGATCGCCATGACCGGCGACCTCGTGGGCACCGGTGCGGGACCATTCCAGCGACCCCCGCTCACCGTTCGGCACGCCTCCCGCTGGCATCCCGCTGGCACGGCGCGCCAGCGGACGATCCTGGGCGCGGCCGGTTCACCCGCGGTCCCCCGACGAGCGCCTCCACGGCCGCGCGGGCAGAGTGGCGATCACGGAACAGGACGACGACACCGACACCCGGGAGACCGCCATGACGGAGTGGACCGATGCCGAACTCGACCGCATCGGGGCGACCGAGGAGATCGACCTCGAATCGGAGCGCGGCGACGGAACGCTGCGCGACCCCGTCACCATGTGGATGGTGCGGGACGGCGACGATGTCTTCGTACGGTCGGTGAAGGGCCGCGAAGGCCCGTGGTTCCGCGGCGCCCAGACCCGTCACCAGGGACGCGTCCGCGCGGGCGGCATCACCAAGGACGTGACGTTCGAGGACGCCGACCCGGCCGTGTACGACCGCGTCGACGCGGCCTACCGGGAGAAGTACGGCCGCTACACGGGCATCGTCGACACGGTCCTGACCCCGCAGTCCCGCGCGGCCACCCTCCAGCTCGTCCCCCGCTGAGCGGATCGGCCCAGGAGGACGTGGCGCGGTGGGGCATGGTCGGCTGCCTGGGACGTGATCGAGATGTGCGGTCCCAGCCCGCTCGACCCCCCGGCGGCCTATCGTTGCGGCCATGACTGCCCAGCCTCCGGAGCCCTCTCCGCGCCCTGCTCGATCGGGAGAGCTCCGCGCCTCTCACGACGATCGGGAAGCAGTGGTGGAGCGGTTGCGCGACGCGGCAGCCGAGGGTCGAATCGATCTCGACGAGCTGGACTCACGCCTGGGGCAGGCGCTACAGGCCAAGACTCACGGCGAGTTGGCCGTCCTGACCGCCGACCTGCCGAGGCCGAACTCCCCTGAGCACCAGCCGCCGCTGGTACTCAAGGGCGGCATGTACGGCGCATCCCGAGGACCTGGGCGCTGGGAGGTTCCCGGGCACGTGATCGCTCACGGTGGCGTGGGGGGTGTGAAGGTCGACTTCACCCGGGTCGAGTGCCGCCTCGGGGAGCTCACGGTGGAGGCGTACGGGGAGACGTCCGGTGTCACGATCGTCATCCCCGACGGCTGGGCCGCGGACACCAGCGGCATGGATCCCGGCACCGGCGGCCTGAAGAACGAGACCACGCCCGCCCGGCTCCCCGGAACCCCGCTGATCCGGCTCACGGGGTCCGGCGGCATGGCAGGCGTCGTCATCCGCCACCCCAACCGCCGGGAGCAGCACAAGCTGCACACCAATCCGACGCAGGGCTAGGGCCTGTCAGTAGACCTCGTCGCCGGTTACCCAGCGCGCACCGACGCCGGCGTCCAGGGCAGGCGTGATCATCGCGGTGGCCGGGCCGGTTTGGTGGCGAACGCCACCTCGTCGGGTTTCCCGGCCGCCGGCGTCGGTCCGCATCGTCGGCCCAGGAGCGCGGGATGTACAACTCCCGATCGATTGCCGCGTGTCCGGCGGCAGTGGCGTAGACGATGTAGACGGCGACCTGGGAGTTCTCGATCCTGCCCGCGGTGCCGGTGTACTGGCGCTGCACGCCGACCGTGTGGGTGCCCTTTTCCAGATCGCCGGTCTCGTCGACGACCAGAACGGCGTCGGTGTCGCCGAGGTGCTCCACGACGTATTCGCGGACGTCGTCGCGGACTGCCTCAGCGTCCCACTTGGCCCGTGCCAGCAGATGCTGCAGGCCGTCCGGTGTGGCGTGCCCGGCATGCTCGGCGATGGTCCAGCAGTTCTTCCGCGGCAGGCCGGACAGCAGTCCCACAACGAGCGACCGTGCCCGGCGTCGGGGTTCGGTCCGCGTGAAACGGCCCGCGATCCGGCCCATAAGGGCATCGAACATGTCCCGCCAGCGAGCCAGGTCCACGCTATGGCCCGCGGCCAGCTCTTGATCTTCATTTGTCCACACAGCACGCGATGATCACCGGTGGCCGCACCTGTCCCCACACCGCCCCTGGCCAGCTAGATCGCGCTCTACGGCTGGGATACTTACGATAAGCATGGTGGTCAATCTCGGCGCCTTCGGTTGGAGGAGGTTCGCGATGACACACGATGGCGGGCTGAGGCTGCATCTGCAGCGTGTCCTCCGCGCACCGCGCTCGGTCGTATTCCGAGCGTTGACCGAACCGCAGGAACTGGCCAAGTGGTGGGGCCCTGACGGGTTCACCATCCCAAGTGTGGAAAGCGACCTTCGGCCAGGCGGTAGGTATCGGATCGCTATGCAGCCTCCGGAGGGCGATCTGTTCTACCTGGTGGGGGAATTCGTTGAGGTCGATCCTCTGGAACGCCTGTCCTACACCTTCCGATGGGAGGATCCCGATCCCGAGGACCGGGAGACGGTGGTGACGCTGTCGCTTCGCGATATCGGCGGTACACGGGCCGAGTTGGTCATCAGCCAGGGTGACTTCGCCACTGAGGGGCGCCAAGCTCTTCACGAGGAGGGCTGGACTCAGAGTCTCAACAAGCTGGAGGAGCTGGTGTCGTCGGCCTGAGATCTTTGCCGCGGGGAGGGGCCCTGACGGCGGCCGTACCTGTCTTCGCACCGGCCCTGAACAGCAAGAACGCGATCTACGGCTGGAGTACTAGGCCGCAGGCAGGCACATCGCCAGATCCGCTGCCAACCACGCGCAGCCTCACCCTGCGGCGAACAGGCCCTGACGAGCTGGTGCCTGGTTGGTGGTGGCACGTCGAAAGGTGCAGTTCGGCCCAGTGGTCACTGTGACTGGCGAAGCCCGAGGGTGGCGGTCTGCTGGCGTGAGAGCAGTCCGGCGACGGCCTGGATCGTGTCGCTCGTGTGCTCGCGGCGGCCGTGGTGGCGGGCAAGTGCTCGCGGATTCCAGTCCCGCCCGGTGTCGTTCGTGCCATAACGGACCCACCTCGGCCACGAGTTCGGCAATCACATCGGCCGACAGCCCTGTGATCGTCCGGTCATTGATGATCGCTGCAGGCGCCCCGTTCCCCACCGCCCGAACATGTTCAGGGATCAAGCTCCAGCCTCGCACCATCATCCATGCGCGGGCTCGTAGGTGAAGTCCCGTAAATCCGGGGGATATCGAACGGCCCTGCCGGGCAGGGATGGTGCGGTGGCGTAGTCGGAGCGTGACCGGTAGTGGTCGGCCGCGGCGGCGATGTTGGTCCAACCGGCCTGGCGCATCAGGCTGATGCCGAGGTTGCGCAGGGTGGCCATGGCGCGGGATGCGCTGCCGGTGCGGACCTTGGAAGCGTCCTCGGCGAATGTCACGTCTCTCACGTGGTGCAGGGCCTCCACGGACCAGTAGCCCTGCATGAGTTAGCCGCGGAACCATGAAGCCCCGCCTCCGCATCAACGTGACCCAGCTCACTCCTACGGACCGTCACGTTCAGGCTGGTCGGCTGGTCTGATCTTGTGTCGGGCGCGGCGTGAACGAGGAGGGCAACGATGGAAACTATGCAAGCGGGGGTACGGCGATGACGGGCTGCTGGGGCTGGGCGCACGTCCAGGAGGGGCGGGTCCAGTTCAGCAAACGGACCTACGCGACGGCCGCGCAGGCGCGCGACGGGCTCCAGGACCACTTGGACGTCCAGGACGGCGAGGACACCCGCGACGCCGCAACCCGCCTGCGAGCACTACCGGCCTGGCCCAACGACGTCTCCGTCCACGTCCCCGGCCGAAGCTGGTACGTCCAGGAGACCCACAAGGACATCCGCGTCTTCGCGGGCGACACCGTCCACACCTTCCGCCGCCCCGTCTCCACCGCCCAGCAGGCCCCAGCCGAAATGGCCGCAGAACGGGGGGCACCGAAGCCGCGGAAGTGGCGGGCAGCGGCCGTCGACGCCACCCCCGGCCAGATGCGCGTGCAGGTCTTCGGCTTCATCATTGGCGTCCTCGGCGGCGCCTCCATCCTCTTCTCCGACAGTACCCCCGAAGGCAACCGGCCCTGGGGCCTGCTCCTCATCGCGGTCGGGATCGCCCTGATGTTCAACCGGGCGATCTGGAAGAAGCTGAAAGGACCAAAGAACTAAGACCCGACACCGCTGCGTTCACGTTCTGCGGCGTGCTGTAAGCCCCCGGCGTAGGTACTCGACGTGGTCCTTGACCGTGTATGTCTGGGCCTGTTGGGGGGCGTCGGCGTTCGGTGCGTACTTACTCGACGGGTTCTTGCGGGCGCAGGCCTTGATCCTGTGTCGGCGGTGGGCGGGCAACAGGCAGGGCTGATGGATTCTCAGCTAGCGAGACAGGCCGGTTCGTCGGCTCTGGGACCCTGTTGGACGGTCTGCCGGGGTGGAAGCGGGAGACGCGACGCATCCCCGCCGGGTGCGCGGGCGCCGCTACCGCATCGGCGTGCTGCTTGCGCTGTGCCTGACGGCGGTGCTCGGCGGAGCCCGCTCCCTCGCGCAGATCTCCCGGTACGCAGCCGACGCCGACCCAGAGGTCCGTGCCGGACTCGGCCCCGCCCGCGCCACGCCCAACGCCTCCACGCTCGGGCGACTGCTGGCCCGCATCGACGGCGACGCCCTGGACGACGCCGTCTGCACCTGGCTCGCCCGCCACGCCGCCGATCCCGTCGAGGAGGACGAAGCCGTGGTCGGACTGTCGGTGCACGGCAAGGCGGTGCGCGGCTCGCGCACCGCGAGCAGGACGGCGATACACCTCCTGGCCGCTGCCCGCACGGCAGCCAGCCCGTTATCGCCCAGCGCCAAGTGGCGGCCAAGAGCAACGAGATCCCTGCCATGGCCGCACTGCTGGCCCGCTTCGACCTGCGCGGCGTGGTCGTCACCGCCGACGCGATGCACACCAAGCGCAAGACCGCGAAGAAGATCGTCGCCGGGGGCGGGCACTACCTCCCAGTCGCAAGGGCAACCAGAAGAAGCTGCGGCGGCAACTGCGCCGCCTGCCCTGGCGGCAGATGCCGCTGCTGGACCGTACCCGCACCGCCGGGCATGGACATCGCGAAGTCCGGCGGCTGAAGGTGTGCACCGTCGAAGCCGGGCTGTTGTTCCCGCACGCCGTCCAAGCCATCGAGATCAAGCGACGCCGCGTCAACACCAAGACCGGCAAGGCGCAGACGAAGACGGTCTACGCCGTCACCAGCCTCGCCCCCGACCAAGCCGAACCCGCCCGCCTAGCCGAACTCATTCGGGGCCACTGGTCCGTGGAGGCCCTGCACCACGTGAGAGACGTGACATTCACCGAGGACGCTTCCAAGGTCCGCACCGGCAGCGCACCCCGTGCCATGGCCACCCTGCGCAACCTCGCCATCGGCCTGATGCGCCAGGCCGGCTGGACCAACATCGCCGCCGCAGCCGACCACTACCGGTCACGCCCGACTACGCCACCGCACTCCTGAAGATCACCTGCTGAGAACGCATCAGCCCTGCCGCGCCGGGGCCGTCAAGGAACTGTTCCCGGGGCCGCGGTTCTCGCTCCGGCGCACGGCGGGGCGCGCGAAACGGTCCCGCCGGGGCCCGCCGCGCCGGGCCCGGACATGGCGCGGGGTGGGCCGGTGCCCCTACGATCGGCGCGGGAGCGTCGCCTTGTCGCCCGTCGGCGCCCCGGGACCGACCGACGGCGGCGGAGGAATGCGGACGATGACGGCCACCCCCTCTCTGGTCCTGCGCGGTGGCGAATCGGTTCTCCGCTTCGCGGGCGGGCCGGTGGCCCTGCGCCGCCCCGACAAGGAACACCACATCCCGCTGGCGGCGATCTCATTCGTCCACGCCGAGGGGCGGTCCGTCGCGATCGTGCTGACGGCGTCCGGTGCCGACGAGCCGACGATCTACCGGGCCGCCGATGTCGACGAGAGCGGGGCGCTCGCCTTCGCCGAGGCCGTCACCGCCGCCCTCCCCGACACCCCGGCGCCCGACGGCGCGGCACTCGTCACGACCCGCGCGCCCCGCGCCCCGGAGCCGCGCCGGACCCGCCGGCCGGGCATCGCGACGGCCCTCGCCGCCCTCCTCCCCCGGAAGGGCCGGACGGGCGGGGATCGAAGGGGCTGACCGGGACGGCACCCCGCTCTACGATCATGCCCATGTCGACCTCGATTTCCTCCCTCCCGGTACTCCGAGGCCGGGACGGTACCGTCCTGTCCGCCGAGGACATCGGACTGGTCCTCGACCTCCCGCGCGAACAGGTCACCTTCACCCCCGACGGGCTGGGCCGGATACGCGCCGAGGGCCGCTCGGTCCTGATCGAACTGCGGGCGAAGACCGGGGCGACGCCGCGCGTCCACCGCATCGACGACGTGGACGAGGCGGCGGCCACCGCCTTCGCCGACGGCGTCAACGCGATCCTGGCGAACCGGACGGACAGCGACGACGTCGACGGAGCCCCGTTCGCCGTGGTCCGCTCGCTCGCCCCCACCTGGCGGACGAGGTTCCACCGCCGGATCCTGCGGGGCACGCTGTGGCACCTGCTGGCGCTCGTCGTCATCTGCGTGGTGGCCGGCTCGCTGGGCAGGTGGGACCTGGTGCTCCTCACGGTCCCGATCGGCGGTATCGCCTGGCTCGGCCTGTGGCCGGGCCTGTACGGAGTGATCCGCGCGCGGCGGGAACGCTGGCTGTACCGGCACGGCGTCATGGTGCCGGCCACCCCGGCAACGATGTCCCGCGGGGCGTACATCTACCCGGACGCGACCGGGACGTACCACGGCTTCCTGCACGGCGAGGCCGGCCCCACGATCACCGTGGCCCACCCCCCGAACGACCCGGCGGACGTGCTGGTGCCGGCCTCGCCGTTCACGCACCTGGTGAACACCTACGCGGGTGCCGTCCTGGTCTTCTGCTGCGGCGCCATGATCGTCCTCCACGCCGTGATGGCGGTGGCCTTCCTCCTCGACGGCTGACCATGCACGAGCTCGTAAGGGCTGTCCCGCAACTGGCTGCGAGTCGCCTCGGACGCGGATACGCATGGTGCGGGCCGCTTGCCTACCCGGCAAGGGCGAGGTTGCGCATGGCGTAGGGCTGATCACGACGACGAGTGGGGTGTCGGTACGCCGCGACGAGCAGCGCCGGAGACGGTCGGCCCTTGCAGAGGACGTCCGCACACTCACGCCGTAGCAAGGTCGCCAGCTTGCCTAACTGGCGCGGCGGGCTCAGCCCGGTGAACGGGGCTATTCGGGAAGAGTCCGGCACCGTCATCACACCGGACATACCAAGGTCATTCCATGGGTTGCCCTGAGGGTCGGCCCGCCGTTTTCCCGCCGCTCAGAGGAGACTCCCACGTGGGATCATGCCGGGACCTTCTCTCCAGGTGGGCGAGCAGATGCTCCGCTGTGGTGGAGGCCGTCTCTTGCGGCGCGCCGGCCGCAGTCAGGGCGGCGGTGAGCCTTGTCGGGGCTGCCTCTGGCAGGTCCGGGTCCGTAAGGAGGGGAAGGAGCAGCAGCAGCCGGGCGGCTGTGTCCTGGACGCCTTCGGCCGCGGCGGAAGGGTTGTCGGCGATGCGGACCAGTTCGTGCCATGTCAGGCCGGTCCCCGAGAAATCTCCCTCCCGGCTGGCGATCCGCTGGGCGTGACTCCTGTCCGGATGGGTGAGGAGGTAGTCGGTGCCGTAGTCGTCGACCAGGTTGCGGTAGATCACCACAACTCCGGGACCGTCTTCGGCCGGCACCCGGAACGCCGGCCAGTGTTCGGGATCGAAGAGGACCTCGGACATGGCATCGGCATCGGCATCGGCGCCGTCATCGCCGAACCACTCCGGAGCCGGCCGCTCGGCACACGCCCCGTCACTGCACATCGCCGGAAGGTAGTTCGACCAGAAGCCCAGGCGGTCCAGCAGTGACTCGCCCGCCACCACCGGGCCGTCTTCATATCCCTTGATCAGCACCCTCGGATCCTGTCACCAGGCGTCCTGCGGTGATGTTCGCGGCCAGGGTGCCGACGCCCCAGGCCAGCAGGAATGGTGTCGCCGGCGTTGGTCACCAACAGGTCGGGACGGCCGTCGAGGTCGGCGTCCGCTGTGAACGAAGATGGCGGGATGACGATGCGCGACCCGGACCAGGCCGAAGCCGCGCTTACGGCGCGGTTGGACGAACTGGGTATTGCCTGGACGAGCGAGCGGCACGCTCCCGTGTTCACCGTCGAGCAGGCGCGGAGCGTGGGGACACGGCTCGGTGGCGCGGGTACGAAGAACCTCTTCCTTCGGGACCGCCGGAAACGGTTCTTCCTACTCGTGGCGGACGAGGACACCCCCGTCGACCTCAAGGCTCTGGCCACCGAGTGGGGCGTGCGCGGGCTCTCCTTCGCCCGCCCCGAGGCCCTCGCGGACGTCCTCGGCGTGACACCGGGAGCGGTGTCCCCGTTCGCCCTGATGGACGCCGCCCCTGGGACGATCCGGGTGGTCGTGGACGCCCGGCTGACCGAGCACAAGCTCCTGCTTCTCCATCCACTGCGCAACGACGCGACGACCGCGGTCTCCCCGGAAGGCCTACTCACCTTCCTCCGGGCCTGCGGTCACGAGCCCGAGGTCCGCCCTCTCGGCGCCCCCGGCCCGACGCAGGAACCGCACCTCACGGAGTAAGCCGCCCAGCGCGACCGGCACGTCACCGAGGACGGCCAGCGCCTTTCTCAGGGCTGTGCCGCCGGCAGCCCGCGAGTCTCACGCAACTTTGCTCCGCTGAGCTTCGCCCCCGTCAGCTTCGCGCCGGTCAGGTCCGCCCCCGTCAGGTCGGCACCCGTCAGGTCGGCACCCGTCAGGTCGGCACCGGTCAGGTTGGCATGGGCCAGATTGACCCCGGGCAAGTCGGCACCGGGCAGTTTCGCGTCCTCCAGTGTCGTCTGCTTCAGGTCCGCGCACTGGCGCTGGCTCTTGTCGGTCACGCCGGTGGCGGTGATATCCACGCAGAGCAGCGCGCCGGTGAGATCCGCCGAGTGCAGGTACGCGCCGGTGAGATCCGCGTAGAACAGCTGTGCCTCGCGGAGGTCCGCGTTGTCGAGAAGGGAATCCCGGAGATCCGAGTTGGCCATGGCCGCTCCGCGGAGATCCGCGTTCGAGAGGGCCGCTCCCCTGAAGGCAAGCCGGTACCCCTTCGCAATCCTAAATCTCAGCCCGCGTAGATCGGTGCGTTGCAGGTCGATCGTCAGCCCCAGGTCGCGGCCAGGAGGACGGTCCGCCAGCACGGTCATCGATGCTTGAACATCGGCCGGCAGCACGCGCTCTGTCGGTGCAGTCTCTTCCGCCTCGGCGCCCCCGCCGGGAAGAGGCGCATGCCGGCGCACATAGGCAGCCAGGACGGAGACAATCGGGAGGTGGTCACGGTCGGAGTCCTGCATGATGCGCTGCAGGGCGTAAATGCCTCCCAGGCGAACGTCCATGGATTCCGAACCCAGATTGGCGATCGCCGCGTTGAACCGGTTGGTGATCTGCCCCTGCTCGCTGATCCGTAGCTCTTTGCCGGCCTGCCCGACTTGCACCCAGGTGAAGAGCAGCGCCGCGACAGCAGCGAGCCCCGGCAAGCTCACCGCGGCAAGGCCGAACCACTCCAGCCGACTGCGGTGTACGGAACCGCTCGGATCGGTCCCGTGGCTCCGCTGCCGCCGACGCCTCTTTGCGGCCCGCCGATCCCTGATCCGCCGGATCCGCTCGCTGCCAATGGTTCCAGTCACCTTCACCATGGCACCCGCAGGCCAGCGGAACGGTACGCCGCCACACCGCCAAGACACGCGAACACGCGTCGGCCCTGAGCCGTGTGGAGCAGCTCGGACGATGACCAGCGTTGACCCTCCGCCGGCGCTTTGGCTGTGGCCCCGAAGTGCCGTTGCTGGTCGCCACATTCGCTCCAGGCGTACACCGCCCAGATGCGTGGCCCACCGACGGTGTTCTACTCCTCGGTTCAGGGCTCAGGTCGGGTGTACGGGGTCCGGTCGGTCGTCCTGCCGCCCCACGATGCCTGTTCGGGCGGCGCTGCCCTCTCGCGGATCCCCGGTGGTGGTCCCGCTGTGCATGGAGCGGGGCACCCCAGCGAGGTCGGCGCGTTGATCGTCGATCAATTCGAACGCCACCAGCCGCCGGTCCGGTGAAACCTCAGAAAGGCGCGGCCCATTCCGCCGTGGCAGTGATCGGCGATGACGTGGAAGCGGGCTCCCATGCACCGCCGCGGCCGTCCGGGGAGCCCACCCGGGCCACTGGGGTTAGCCGTGCGGTGGCCGGGCAGGCGCTTAGGGCCACGAAAGGAATCGTCATGCTTCTGATCGGAATCCTTCTGCTCGCCGCCGCCGGGGCCTTCACCGGGCTCGTCGTCGCCGAGAACCGTTCCGGTGGCCCCGACTACACCGTGACGATGTTCGACACCACCGTGGCCACCGTGAACACACTGGGCGCCTTCCTCGCCGGCATCGGCATGACCCTCGTCTTCTGCATCGCCCTGGCCCTGATCCTCGGCGGCTCGGCCCGCCGCCGGCGGCGGAGCGCCGCGGCCCCGCGCCACGCGGCCTCCCACGGGCCGGCAGCGACACCGCACGAGACGCGCACCGAGGCCCTGGCCGACGACGACCGAACCGGAATACGGGAGC
Organism: Streptomyces sp. NPDC056527; assembly: GCF_042794475.1. Lineage (NCBI taxonomy): Bacteria > Bacillati > Actinomycetota > Actinomycetes > Kitasatosporales > Streptomycetaceae > Streptomyces > Streptomyces sp. NPDC056527. The sequence goes on along the minus strand of NZ_JBHTTQ010000070.1, from coordinate 8,034 downwards.
GGGCCACCGGCCCCGAGAGCGACGCACCGGACAGCGGTACGGAGACGCGGCACGGCCGGCTGCGCCACCGCCTGTCGCCATGAAGGGCCTGGCGATGCCCGCGACGGCGCAGGACGCGCTGGCGCTCTACCGGAGCCGACGCGCGTTCTCCACGACCTCCGAGCCCGAGGGCGGCATCCACCCCGAGCCGTCCGACGGCGATCCCGCTTTCGTGGTCCAGATCCACGACGCTCGCAGCATGCACTTCGACTTCCGGCTGGAGGCGGACGGAGTACTGAAGTCCTGGGCGGTGCCCAAAGGTCCCTCGGGCAGGCCGCGCGACAAGCGTCTGGCCTCTCCGACCGAGGACCATCCCCTGGAGTACCGGACCTTCGAGGGCGTCATCCCCGAAGGCGAGTACGGCGCGGGCACGGTGATCGTCTGGGACGAGGGCACGTACCGCAATCTGACCACCGGGCGCGACGGCCGGGACATCCCCCTCGGCCAGGCCCTCGTACAGGGACACGCCTCGTTCCACCTGAACGGGCGCAAGCTGCACGGTGATTACGCTCTCACCCGGATCCGCGAGGACCGCGAGGGCGACCGGGAAGCCTGGCTCCTGGTCAAGCAGGCGGACCGGCGCGCCTCCTCGCACGGCGCCCCGGACCCTCGGCGCGCACGGTCGGCCCGTACCGGCCACACCTTGCGCCAGGTCGCGGCGGAAGCCGCGGCGCGGTGACCGACGACGGCGGGCCGGCGGGCCCCCGCGCCCGGAGGACGCGATGACGACCACGAAGACCCTCAGGGCGAGCGGCCGGACCGTCGAGATCAAACGGGCCGACAAGGAGATGTTCCCCGACGACGGCATCACCAAGGCGGACCTCGCGGAGTACTACCGCGCCGTCGCGAGACGCATGCTGCCGCAGCTGCGGGGCCGTCCGCTGATGCTCGAACGGCACCCGAAAGGCATCGCCGACGGCCGCTTCATGCAGAAGGACACCCCGGAGCACTTCCCGGACTGGATCCGCCGCGCCGAGCTGCCGAAGGAGGGCGGCACCGTCGCCTACCCGGTCTGCGACGACGTGGCCACGCTGCTCTACTTCGTCGACCAGGCATGCGTCACCCCGCACCGGTGGCTCTCCAGGGCGGACCGGCCGGACCACCCCGACCGGCTGGTCTTCGACCTCGACCCGTCCGGCGACGACTTCCAGCAGGTCAGGGAGGCGGCCGTGCTCGTGTACGGGCTCCTGGACGAGCTGGAACTGCCCTCGGCCCTGATGACCACCGGCTCCCGGGGCCTGCACGTGGTGGTCGCGCTCGACCGCCGCGCCGGCTTCGACGACGTCCGCGCGTTCGCCCGGGACACCGCCGAGGTCCTCGCCGAACGGCACCCCGACCGGCTCACCACCGCGGCCCGCAAACAGTCCCGCAAGGGCCGCCTCTACCTGGACGTCCAGCGCAACGCCTACGGCCAGACCTCCGTCGTCCCCTACACGGTCCGAGCCCTGCCCGGCGCACCGGTCGCCACCCCCATCAGCCGGATCGAACTGGACGATCCGCAGCTCACGTCGCGGCGGTGGACCCTGTCCACCATCGGGGAGCGGCTCGACGAGGACGACCCCTGGCAGGAGCCACTGCGTCGCGGCCGCTCCCTGGCAGCGGCCCGCCGAAGGCTCGCGAAGCTCTGACCGTGCGGAGCATCGGCGCACGCCGACCGCGATCGCGCCGCACAGCCGCGTCACCACCCTCCGCGCTGCCACGACACCACCCGCCCCACGGCGCCCCGCTCCAACCCCACACCGCCCCACCGCGCACCGCCTCAACTCCGCACCGCCGCGGTGCGCACCGCCCCACCCCCAGACCGCCGCGCACCGCCCCACCTCCGCGCCGCCCCAGCGCGCGCCGCGCACCGCCGCGCACCGCCTGCGCTTCGGCCGTCCGGAGGGCTCCTCGGGGAGCCGGTTGCGGTCGAGCGGCGCGGGGGCGCGGCCCGTGCCAGGCTGAGGTCAAATGGGCTACGAAAGGACATTTCCATGATCACTACCGACTTCGTTCCCGGCTCCCCCTGCTGGATCGACCTCGGCGCCCCCGACGTCCCGGCCGCCGCCGCCTTCTACGGCGCCGTACTGGGGTGGGACTACGAGTCCATGGGGGAAGGGGAGGACATGGAGGGCGGGATGTTCCGGAAGGACGGCAAGATCGTCGCCGGGCTCGGCAAGCTCACCGAGAAGGGCGCCCGCTCGGCTTGGATGATCTACTACGACGTCGCCGACGCGGATGCCACGACGCAGGCCGTCGAGCAGGCCGGCGGCACGGTGCGGGTGGCGCCGAGGGACCTCGACGAGTGGGGTCGGATGGCGCAGTACAACGATCCGCTGGGAGGCCAGTTCGCCGTCTGGCAGCCGGGATCGAACACGGGAGCCGAGCTCATGGACGAGCCGGGCTCACTGTCCTGGACCGAGCTCTACACGACCGACGCCGCGGCCGCCAAGGAGTTCTACGGCGGTGTCTTCGGCTGGCAGTTCGGTGACATGGAACTGCCGGGCGGCGGAGGGACGTACAGCCTCATCACCCCCGCCGGACTGCCCGAGGAGCGGATGCACGGCGGCCTCATGGAGATGCCCGCCGAGAACCTCGCGCTTGCCGACGGACGGCCGTACTGGCACCCGGTCTTCAACGTCACGGACTGCGACGCCGCCGTCGCCAGGGTCACCGAGAACGGCGGCACCGTCCAGATGGGGCCGGATGACGCGGAGGGCGTCGGGCGGCTGGCCGTCTGCGTCGACCCGGCCGGCGCGGACTTCGTCGTGCTGACCCCTTCGCCGAGCGATTCCTAGGAACGACCGCCCCGGACAGGCCGGTTCGCACGGGACGGAGCCGCGGACACCGCGAAGCTCCGTGCTGCTCCGTGGACCTTCACGGTCGTGGGCCTTCGTGGCCCAGTCGTGGCCCGTCGTTGGCTGTCGTGGGCCTTCGTGGCCCTGGTCGTGGGCCTTCATTGGCCTTCGTGGCTCGTCGTGGGCCTTCGTGGGCCTTCCCTTCGCGGCCCGTCGTGGATTCGGCGGGCCACCCGTCGCCCCGCGTCAACCGGCGGCCTCGGCGCCCCTCGGGAGAGTGTGTCCGTTTGCCGCCAAGATCCGCCGCACTCTAGGGTTCTGATGTGTTCTGACCTGCTGTGACACCATGTGCCCCTCCCGCGGGGCCGGTTGACCGCATCATCGTGTGCGGCCCGGAGAAGAAGGGCGCCATCGTGGCTGCCGACCGGCCTGAGAACGAGGATCCGGCCCGCGCGTTGGGCAGGGCGCTGCGCGAGCTGCAGCGGCGCTCCGGATGCACTCTGCGCTCCCTCGAGACGACTGTCCGCATCAGTGACTCGTCACTGTCCCGGTACTTTCGCGGCACCACCGTCCCTCCATGGGCGACGGTCCGCGACCTGTGCAAGGCCCTCGGCGGCGACCCGGCGGACTACCGGTCGCTCTGGGAGGCCGCCGACCGGAGCCAGCGCAGACCGGTACAGGTCACCAACCCGAAGGAAGCGAACGCGCCCGGTACCGGCGACGGCGCGCCGAACGGTGCCCGGTCCAAGGCCCTGCGGCGCCGCCTCCCCGCCTGGCGTGGGCGCACGATCTGGGCCCTGGCCGGCACCCTGCTCGGCCTGCTGCTCGGAGCCGTCGGCACCGCACTCGTACAGTCGCAGGCCCCCACACCCGGCGACGACGACGCTCCACCGTCCGCGCACGGCGCGTCCGCCTCCTCCGCCGCGTCGGACGTCCACCGGATCTTCGTGAGCCGCGCGACCGGGGCCTGCCTCGACGACAGCCTCGACATGGGCACCCGGTCCTACCCCTGCAACGGGATGTCGTACCAGCGCTGGACCGTCAGCACGACGGCGGACGGCAGCGTGCAGCTCAGGAACCATGCGACCGGAGAGTGTCTGGACCACCATCAGGGCGGGCTGCGCACCGTGCCCTGCGGACCGTCCGCGTCCCAGCGGTGGACCGTCAGCGCGGGGGACGACGAGGCGGTCGAGGTCAGGAACACCACGACCCGACGCTGCCTGGACGACAGCGCGGGAGGCGTCCAGGTGCTGGCATGCGACCGGACCACCCGCCAGAAGTGGGCCTGACGCCAGGCCCACTCGGCGTACTGCGGTGGCGGATCTACGCCACCTCGACCGCGTCCAGCTCCGTGTGGCGTTCCCCCTTCGAGAGGCGAACGGTGTTCCATCCGTCGCGCAGTTCCACCGGGACCTCGCGCACCTTCCACTCGTCCCAGCCCGTGTACGGGTAGTCGACGGCGCCGGCGGCCGCGCCGTTCACCGTCAGCGTGTGCGTCGCGGCCGCGGGTGCGCCCGAGGCGTCCAGCGAGCCGTTGCCGTACCGCACGGTCAGTGTGTGGGGCCCCGAGGAGGCGGCGAAGACCCGGAACTCCACGTAGCTGTCGGGGTGGTCGATGTATCCGACGGCCCGGCCGCCCCAGGCGTCCTTCGCGTCGCGGACGGTCGCCCGGTGCACACGGGCGAGCTCCGCCTCGTGGAGCACCTTGCTGCCGCGCACGACCGGCCGGCCGTCCGCGAATCCCACGTCGGCGACGTACAGCACCCGTCGTGAGCGGTCGGCGCCGTAGCCGTGGAAGAGGATCCGGTCCCTGCCGTCCGGGCCGGTCACGACGTCCTGACCGCCCGGCCCGCCCATGGCTCCCGAGAAGGACGTCGTGGTCATGAGCGGCAGATCCCCCTTCACGTACGGTCCCGTGAGGGAGTCGGCCGTCGCCCAGCCCGTGGTGTACGCGTCGGTGCGGTAGTCGCCGGCCGAGTACAGGAGTACGTAACGGCCGTCCCTCTTGACGAGTGTGGGCGCTTCGACGAGGCCGCCCTCCCAGAAGCGGTCCTGCTTGAACAGCCGGACCGGATCCCCGGTGACGCGGGTGCCGTCCCACGAGACGGACTGGATGTGGAGCCACGTGTCCTGCTCGCAGCAGTTCCCGTCGCTCTTCCACAGCAGATGACGGGCGCCGTTCTCGGTGTAGCTCGACGCGTCGATCGATCCGCCCTGCTCGGGTGTGCAGACCAGAGGGCCGTCGCCGGCCGGACGGAACGGTCCGTCGGGCGAGGAGGCCACGGCGGCGCCGATGCACTGGCGACCGCCCGCACGGTCCCGGGCCGTGTACTGGAGCGTGAACCCGTCGCCGTTGTCGAAGACTTCCGGCGCCCAGACGCGGCCCGGGGGATCGAGCGTGACCCACGCGCCGACCTGGGGCAGCACGTCCGTCGCGTCGACCGTCCAGTGGACGAGGTCGGTGGAGGTGGCGTGCCGGATGTTCCTGCCGTGGGCGTTGGTGGCGTAGGCGTGGTAGACGCCGCCGACCTTCACGACGTCCGGATCGGGGAAGTCCTGGTCGAGGACGGGGGTGGCCGGCGACGCGGGGATGGTCGGCGCATTGGTCGGCGAGGCAGGGGTCGCGGCGCCTGCGGGAATCGCGGCGAGGCAGGCGGCCGCTCCCAACGCCACGGCCGCGACGAACGCCCGACCGGACGATACGACCGCCGCCCGGGACGACACGAACCCCCGGCCGGACGACACGACCACCCGACCGGACGTTACAAACCCCCGGCCGGACGTCACGAGCCCCCCGCCGGACGACACGAACCCCCGGCCCAACGACACGACCGCCAAGCCGGATGTCACGAACCCCCGGTGAGGCGCGGCGGACCCCCCGTTCGGCGCCGCGGAGCTCCGGGGCTCGGCGTACCCACGGCGGGGCGCGGCCCGTACCCGGTCGATCAGGTCATGTGCTCGGCGGTGAAGTCCGCTTCCCCGCCCGTTCCGGTCGTACACGCGTCCGCTCCCTCGGCTCCGGTCGTACCGCGCTCGCGGACGACGTCATCGGCGCGACGCACCCCACGTCCTGGGCACCCGGGGCACACCACGAGAACGACACGGCCGCCGCCGCGTTGCGCGTGCGGCGAGGAGGGGCGAGACGGCGGCCGGAATTGACGGCCCCGACCGCTGTCCCGGCTCCACCCGCGTCCCGGGACAGGGGCGTCCTCGCAGGTCAACGGGGTGGGAATCCCGACTTCACCGAAGTACGCGGGACACGGTTGCGGGCCGCTTCTCGACCGGCACAGACTTTCGGTTGTCCGGCTGCGGCGCCGCTCGGCGGCAGCGCCTCGACCGGATGTCCGGCACCCCTGTACTCCCCCGCGCCCCGCGGCGGAGCCACGTGGACGCCGCACCTCTTCCCTACGCCGACGGCCGGTCGGCGCCCTTCCCGCGACACCTCGCCCCGCCGGGCGTCGGTCTCGTCGTACCACTCCCTCGACCACCTCAGGAGATCAGGAGATCCCCCATGCCCCGGAACAGCCATGCCCGCCGCTCTCTCATCGCCACCACCGTGGCGGTCACCGGCGCCGCGGTCGCACTCGTCGCCACGATGCTGACCGGTCTCGCCGAGCCGTCCGCAGGCGAGCGGCCTGCCGGCGAACGGGCATCACCGGTGCGGCTCGGCGGCAACGGCGTGGTCACCGAAGGCGACCGCCTCCTCCATGACGCGGAGCAGCGACTGCTGCGGGACTGCATGCGCCGGCACGGTTTCACGTACCGGGTCTTCCCGCTCGACGAGGATCCAGGAATCCGTGCCTTCCCGTACGTCCTCGACGACACGGCCTGGGCCCGACGGCACGGCTACGGGTCCGAGCTGCACCGCGAACGGGCGGCCCGCGCCGGAAGCGACCCGAACCGCACGTACTTCGCCGCCCTGTCGGCGGACCGGAAGGCCAAGGCACTGGTCGCCGCCAACGGGCCCTCGCCCGACGGCCTGACCGTGCGCCTCCCGGGTGGCGGCACCGTGCGGCGCAGCGACCGCGGCTGTGTCGCGGAGTCCCAGCAGCGGCTCTACGGAGACGTCGGTGCCTGGTTCCGCGCCTCGACCCGTGTGGAGGCCCTGCAGCAGATCCGCCGGAGTCGTGTGACGGCCGACGCCGGTTACGTGGAACGGCTCGGTGAATGGCGGAGCTGCATGGGGCGCGCCGGATACGAGTTCGTCGCTCCGGCCGCCGCCCGTGCCTCGGCGCTCTCCGCCGTACGCCCCCTCGGCAAGGACCGCGAGGTCGAGCTCGCCCTGGCCGAGGTTCGGTGCGCCGATGAGTCGGGGCTGGCCCGCACGGCCCGGAATCTCGACGACCACCACGGCAGGCTCCTGGCCCGCGAGTTCCGCGCGGACGTGGAGGCGCGGGACCGGCTGAGGGCCGCCGCGCTGCCTCGTGCCCGCCAGGCCCTCGGCGACAGCCCGCAGCGCTGACCGACCGGCACACGCGCCCCGTCCCCGAACCACCGGGCCTCGCCCGTCCCCGAACGACCACAACCACCGGCGCACGCGCCCGGCCGCGAACGACCACGCCCACCGGGCCTCCGCCCACCCCCGAACGACCACAACCACCGGGCCTCCGCCCGGCCCCTCGACTCCGCCGCGGGCCTCATGGCACCCGGCGGCCCAGCGGCCGCGCCGCACACGGCGGCACGGCCACCACCCGAGAACGGAGACACACCATGCGAACCACTCGCGCCCTCGTGACGGCACTCACCGTCGGAGCCCTCACCCTGCTGACCGCCCCGGGGGCCGACGCCCGCACCACCGAACCCGCCACGGCCGCACCCGTGTCCGTGACGGCGCCGGCCGCCGTCTCCCCGGCCGCCGTACCCGCCCCGGACGGCTTCCTGTACGCCTGGGAGCACCCCCACGCGGGCGGGTTCCACTGCAGGTGGAACTCGAACAACGCCAACTGGGCCGGCTGCCGCAACAAGGTCTCGGATGTCTGGAACAACGGATTCCCGGGCCGCGGCGAGGACGTCCGGCTCTTCTACGGCCTGAACTGGACCGGCTCCTGGGTCTGCCTCCACCAGGGCCACTCCCTCCCCGACCTCGGCCTCTCCGGCCTGCGGTTCTTCAGCCAGGGTGCGGGCAAGGGCCAGCTCGTGAATGACAACGTCTCGTCGCACGACTGGGTCGACGCCTGCTGAAGTCGCCCTCCCCCGCAGCCGGTTCGACGGGCCACCC